>CBCTZR010000047.1:0-16499 GCA_965151435.1 uncultured Merdibacter sp.
AAGACTAAGTTCTACTTTGTCCCCTTCAAAGTGGAAATAAACTTTTCACTTCAGTTTTATTAAAAAATAGAAAAGAAAATGCAGAAATGCTTGATTTTCTGCATGAAACACTGTAAAATACAGTAGCTATCGTCTGATAGTGTGCGTGGGAGAACGAGCAACCGTTCATGAACCACTGCATGAGACAACAAATTATAGGAGGTGTGTCTTGTGAGCAAGAAAGTTGCAAAAATCTGTAAGCTGCAGTTCCCTGCAGGAGGAGCTAGACCAGGACCGGCTTTAGCTTCCGCTGGAATCAATATGCCACAGTTCTGTACAGCATTCAACGATGCGACAAAGGACCGTGCAGGTGACTTGGTTCCAGTTATCATCACAGCATACGAAGATAAGTCATTTGACTTCGTGCTGAAAACAACACCGGCTGCTATTCTGTTGAAGAAAGCTGCTAAGATTCAAAAGGCAAGCGCCAACCAGAAAGAAATTGCTGGTACGATTACAGTAGATCAGTTAAAAGAGATCGCTGAGTATAAGATGCCAGACCTGAATGCAAACGATGTTGAGGGAGCTATGCGTATCATCGCTGGTACAGCTCGCAACATGGGTATCAAGGTTGAAGGCTTCGAGATGTAAGAAAGGACGAGTGAACGAAAATGGCAAAAGTAGGAAAGAGATTTGCTGAAGCTGCTAAATTGGTTGACCGTTCAAAAGCTTACTCAATCGAAGAAGCAGTTGCATTGGCAAAACAGACAAGTACAGTAAAATTTGACGCTTCTGTAGAAGTTTCCTTCCGTTTGAACGTTGATCCACGTCATGCTGATCAGCAGATTCGTGGTGCGATGGTTCTTCCTAACGGTACAGGTAAAACACAGAAGGTTTGTGTAATTACACAGGGAGCAAAAGAGCAGGAAGCAAAAGACGCTGGCGCAGATTATGTAGGTGGCAGCGAGCTGCTCGATCAGATCTCTAAGGGATGGTTCGATTTCGATATCATCGTAGCGACTCCAGATATGATGGGTCAGCTTGGTAAATTGGGTCGTCTGTTAGGCCCAAAGGGATTGATGCCAAACCCTAAGACTGGTACAGTTACGATGGATGTTGCGAAAGCAATCGAAGATATCAAAAAAGGTAAAGTGGAATACCGTGTCGACAAAGAAGGAAATATCAACTTGATGATCGGTAAAACAAGCTTTGAAGATCAGGCGTTGGTAGAAAACTTCAAAGCGATCTATAGCACGATCGCAAAAGCACGTCCGGCTGCAGTAAAAGGAACGTATATCAAAAACTTGGTTGTCAGCACGACAATGGGTCCTGGTATCCGTGTAGCAGTCGACAAATAATTGACATTTTATAGAGAAATGTTAAAATAACTAAGGTTATCAATATACCAAAGACAGTAACGGCCTAGTGCTTAATCATGTTACCGAGGTAGAAAGATGGATGAAACTTTCAAACCCGCAGACTGTCTTGGTGTGCGGGTTTTTATCACTCTTGCGGTATATTTGATATAGATAAACAGGAGGTGTAGGAAATGAATCAGGCAATCATCGATGCAAAAAAGACGCTGGTCAACGAAATTGCGGAGAAGATGAAAAATGCTGAGTCAACTGTTGTTGTTGAATATCGTGGTTTAACAGTGGCAGAGATGACAGAGCTGCGCCGTAACCTGCGTGCCGAGGATGTTGAGTTCAAAGTTTACAAAAACGCGATGTCTCAGCGTGCGGCTGAGAGCATCGGAGCAGATGGACTGAAAGAAACTTTGGTAGGTCCAAACGCACTCGCATTCGGTAAAGACGCAGTTGCACCTGCTCGCGTATTGGCAAAGTTTGCAAAAAAACATGAAGCGCTGGTATTGAAGAGCGGTATCGTCGAGGGTAACGTTGTGGACGTAGAGACGATCAAGAAGTTGTCAAGTCTGCCAAACAAAGATGGCATGATCTCAATGTTCTTGGGATGTCTGCAATCACCAATCATCAAATTTGCATGTGCTGTTAAAGCAGTTGCAGAAAGCAAAGAAGGTTCAGCAGAAGCTGCTGAATAATAGAGTGTAAAATCACAGGAGGAAAATGAACATGGCAAAGTTAACACATGAGGACATTTTAGCTTATCTTGAAGAAGCTACTATTCTTGAACTGAACGACTTAGTAAGCGCAATCGAAGAAAAATTTGGCGTAACTGCTGCTGCACCAGTTGCTGCTGCACCAGTTGCTGAAGCTGCAGAAGCTGCTGGACCAAGCGAAGTAACTGTAACATTGACAGATGTTGGTGGAACAAAAGTTGCTGTTATCAAGGCAGTACGTGAAATCACTGGTTTAGGTCTGGTTGACGCTAAGGGATTGGTTGACAAAGCTCCAAGCGTAATCAAAGAAAACATCAAACCAGAAGAAGCAGAAGAAATCAAGAAGAAATTGATGGATGCTGGTGCTTCTGTAGAAATCAAGTAATTATTTATCAACACATATTGAAATCGAACGGGAAGCACTTGCATCTTGTTCACTAAAAGGACGGTGATCGATATGAATCATTATTTCACAGATAATCGTCATTTGGCACAAAACCGGAAAGAAATCGCTTTCCGGTTTTCGTGTTTTACTTACCGTTTTATTACAGACAATGGCGTATTCTGCAAAGATTATGTTGATATGGGTTCTCAAGTGCTCATCGAAACGATCAATCGAAAGCAACTCCTAGGTGAACGCGTCTTGGATTTGGGATGTGGATATGGGGTGATTGCTATCGTGTTAGCGAAGCTGTTTCCACAAAGGGATTGGACGTTAGCTGAGGTCAATCCGCGTTCTTTAGCACTTGCTGATGAAAATGCAAAGCTTAACGATGTAAAAGCTCGATGCGTACACTCTGACGTATATTCGGGGCTAGAAGGGAATACTTTTACTGATATCATCACCAACCCACCAATTCGCGCAGGGAAAGAAGTTGTCTATCGCATGTTGGATGGCGCTTATGAGCATCTGGAAGATGGTGGAAGACTGTGGGTGGTCATCCGGAAACAACAAGGAGCGCCCAGTGCAAAAAAACGAATTGAGGAACGGTTTGGAAATTGTGAAATTTTAGAGCGCTCAAAAGGATATTATATTCTTTTTGCACAAAAACTTGACAATTTGACAGTTGATTGATATTATAATAAATTGCAAAATACTAAAATGATAAAATGGCATCATTTACTCATTTTAGTTTCGTAGTATAAAAAAGAAAGGATGGCGTACATGGACCAAAAGACACCTTATCGTATCGTCGCTTCCGGTAAAAAGGCAGAGCGTAGGGACTATTCAAAGGTAAGCGGAAATCTGGAATTGCCAAATTTGGTTGAAATTCAAACAGATTCTTTTGAATGGTTCAAAAATGATGGAATCGCAGAAGTATTCAACGAAATTTATCCGATTCAGAACTATGGAGGCAATATCCGTCTGAATTTTTTAGGATATGAGTTTGAAGAACCAAAGTACAATGCAGAAGATTCAATGTATCGGGAATGCAATTATGCAGCTCCTTTAAAAGCAAAGATGGAGCTGGAGATTACGGATACGGCAACTGGAGAGGTCATTCGTAAAGAAGAGGAAGTGTTCCTTGGTGACTTCCCGCTGATGACGGAAACAGGTACTTTTATTATCAATGGAGCGGAACGTGTAATCGTTTCGCAGATTGTGCGTTCTCCAGGAGCATATTTCTCAACTGGATATGAGGAAAAAACAGGTAAGACCAGCTATGCCTGTGAATTGATCCCAAGTCGAGGAACATGGCTGGAGTTCATGACGGAGTTAAAGAAGAGCGCATTAGGACGTCAGCTCTCTGTCAGCATCGACCGTAAACGTAAGATTCTTTCCAGCATCTTATTTAAAGCAATCGGTATGTCACTCGATCTGTTACCAAGCGAAGATCCGTTAGATACAACTCAGATGGAAACCTTCCTTCGCTCGATGGGAAGAGAATGGCCGAAAGACCTTGCAATCGATGATGAAAACAGAGAGTACATGAATCTGTACTTGTTGATGTATACTGCTTTCTTCGGTAAATATGAAGAAATTGAACATACGTTGTTAAGCGATAAAGTGAAGACGACACAGGAAGCATTGTTATCGATTTATGAGAATCAGCGAAGTGATGAGATTCCAACGCTTGATGGATCTATCACGTTGATGAATGCGAAGTTCTTTGATCCTCGTCGCTACGACTTGACAAAGGCAGGACGTTTCAAACTTGGCAAGAAATTGAGCGCAGTTGCACGTACGTATATGACGACTTTAGCACAGGATGTCGTTGATGCGGATGGCAAAGTGTTCATGGAAAGCGGAACTTATATCAAACGTGATGAGCGTAACGCATTACGTGAGGTTTTAGCAAAAGGTCTGTATGTGACTGCTTTCCCACTCAATCCGTTGTTCAACCACCCAGATGTTGTAGAAGTTCCTACGACGTATGGTACGGGATTGATCGGACGTGTACTTGCACATGATGTGGAGCTGAGCGAACGTACTTTATATGAAGGAAGCGTATTAAGCGAAACAGATGTTGAGGAGATCACAAAAGAATTTGACAAGATCAAGGTACAGGCAGGCATCATTGCGAAAAAAGTTGCCTTGAATAAAGAAAATGTTGCTGCAGTCTTGAATTATGGTCAGCGTATGTATGCGTTAGCACGCTTGACGGATGATGCGGGCAACGATATTGAAGATGCGGATGGAATTCCATATGTGGATGGATATACACCGCGTGTAAAACCAGATTCTTTAGATCCGGATACCGTAGAAGAAATTAGTGCGTTGGTGGGCGGTACAACAGGCGTATATGCTTGGCTTGTTGGTGCAGCGGTACAGGAAATCTATGTACGTAGTGATGATAATACCCTGATCAAAATCATTGGTAATGATCCATTCGCTAATAAACACACCATTACTATTTCCGACATGTATGCTTTCTATTCTTACAATTTGAATATCATGGAAGGTATCGGAGAAACCGATGATATCGATATGTTAGGAAACCGTCGTATTCGTACGGTCGGTGAACTGATTCAAAACCAATTCCGCATCGGATTGAGCCGTATGGAACGCGTTGTAAAAGAACGTATGTCCATTGCGGAAATTGCTACATTGACACCAAAGAAATTGACAAATATTCGCCCGTTGACAGCTGCAATCAAAGAGTTCTTCTCCAGTTCACAGTTGTCACAGTTCATGGATCAACAAAACCCATTGGCAGAATTGACGAATAAACGTCGTATCTCTGCATTAGGTCCTGGTGGATTGACGCGTGATCGCGCTGGTTTCGAAGTGCGTGACGTTCACAGTTCACACTATGGTCGTATCTGTCCGATCGAGACACCAGAAGGACCAAACATCGGTTTGATCTCCAACATGACCACTTATGGAAAAATCAATGAGTATGGCTTTATCCAGACACCATATCGTATCGTAAATCCAGATGGTACCGTACAGGAAAATGCGATCTATCTCTCTGCGGATGAAGAAGCGGACTACGTGATTGCACAGGCCAACGAGGTACGAGATGGACGTTTGGTCAATGAGCATGTTGTCGCACGTAAGAATGGGGATACGATCATTGCACGTCGTGAAGAAGTGGAATTAGCCGACGTATCACCGAAACAGATTGTTTCAGTTGCGACTGCCTGTGTTCCATTCTTGGAAAACGATGATGCTTCCCGTGCCTTGATGGGTGCCAACATGCAGCGTCAGGCCGTACCGCTGTTGATGCCGCATTCCCCATACGTAGGAACAGGTATCGAATACAAGATTGCAAAAGACTCTGGTGTTGGTATCGTCGCAAAAGAAGACGGCATCGTTGAATACGTTGATTCGCAGCGTATTATCGTTCGCGATGATGACGGTGAAGCGCATGAATACCGTATGCGTAAATTCCAGCGTTCAAATGCCGGAACCAGCATCAACCAGCGCCCAATCGTCAAGAAACATGAACGAGTGGAAAAAGGAGATATCTTAGCGGATGGACCATCTATGGAAAATGGTGAGTTGGCGTTAGGACAAAACGTAACGATCGCCTACATGACCTGGTATGGTTACAACTATGAGGATGCGATCATCATGAGTGAACGTTTGGTTCGTGATGACGTTTATACTTCGATCCATATTGAAGAATATGATATTGACTGCCGTGAAACAAAGCTTGGGCCTGAAGAAATCACACGCGATATTCCGAACGTAAGTGAAAATGCGCGTCGTAATCTGGACAGCCGCGGTATCGTTATGATCGGTGCGGAAGTGCAGGAAGGCGATATCTTGGTTGGTAAGGTAACACCGAAAGGACAAAGCGAGATTTCACCGGAAGAAAAACTATTGTTGGCAATCTTCTCTGAGAAAGCGCGTGAAGTGCGCGATAATTCATTGAAGGTGCCGCATGGCGGAGCTGGAATCGTGCATTCGATCCGCGTATTCAAACGTGAGGACGGACATGATCTGCCTCCGGGAGTAAAAGAAACCGTAAAGGTATACATCGTTCAGAAACGTAAGATCTCTGAAGGTGATAAGATGGCCGGACGCCATGGTAACAAAGGTGTCATCTCAAAGATCTTGCCAGTAGAAGATATGCCATATATGCCAGATGGAACACCGGTAGACATCATGTTGAACCCATTCGGTGTGCCTTCTCGTATGAATATCGGACAGGTATTGGAGATCCATTTGGGGTATGCTGCCAAGAAGTTAGGCGTGAAATTTGCGACACCGGTATTTGACGGTATCTCAAATGAAGAACTCAGTGCGATCATGCAGGAAGCAAGTATGACAAAAGATGGTAAACAGGTACTCTATGATGGTCGTACCGGCGAAGCGTTCGATGAGCGTATCTCGGTCGGTGTCATGTACATGATCAAGCTGGCACACATGGTTGACGATAAACTTCATGCTCGTGCAACTGGTCCTTACTCATTAGTAACGCAACAGCCATTAGGCGGTAAAGCACAAAATGGTGGTCAGCGTTTTGGTGAGATGGAGGTTTGGGCATTGGAAGCTTATGGTGCTGCTCATACCTTGCAAGAGATCCTGACGGTTAAATCAGATGATATCCAAGGACGTACGAAGACGTATGAGGCGATCATCAAAGGTAAAGATATTCCAGAACCGGGCGTTCCTGAATCGTTCCGCGTATTGATGCACGAGCTGCAGGCACTTGCAATCGATGTGCGTTTGTTGGATGAAGAAGGAAACGAAGTGGATCTGACAAAAGAGGATAATGAACCTAGTGTTCTTCCAAAAGTAAATATGCAGAAACTGCAAGAAGAAGCTACAAATGAAGCTTCTGAAGAAAAGAATTCGTTCAATGAGGAACAACATGAGGGTTTCTCAGAGATGAATTTGGATCAAAATGAAGATTTCAACGAAAAAGATGATGAAGAAAAGGAGGCGTAGCAGATTATGAGCATCAATAATTTTGCCTCAATTCAGGTGAGTTTAGCATCTCCGGAAAGGATCCATGAATGGAGCCACGGTGAAGTCAAAAAACCAGAAACGATCAATTACCGTTCTCAAAAACCAGAACGTGACGGTTTGTTCTGTGAACGTATTTTTGGCCCGAGCAAGGACTGGGAATGCTATTGCGGAAAATATAAGAAAGTACGTTATAAAGGCGTGATCTGCGATCGTTGTGGTGTAGAGATCACAAAATCCACCGTACGCCGTGAACGAATGGGGCACATCGAATTAGCTGCGCCAGTTGCACACATTTGGTATTTGCGCGGAATTCCTTCCCGTATGGCGCTGTTGTTGGATGTCACTCCAAAACAATTAGAAGAAGTAGTATATTTCGTATCTTGGATCGTAACGGATCCACGCGATACGAAGCTGGAATACAAACAAGTATTGTCTGAAAAGGAATACCGTGAAAACATGGCTATTTATGGGCCTGGAAGCTTTGTGGCACAGACTGGTGCAGAAGCTGCCCTCACTCTGTTAAAAGACGTTGATCTTGAAAAAGAATACAAGAGTGTCAAGGAAGCCATGGAAAATGCACAGGGTGAAAAACACAAGAAATTAGTAAAGCGTTTAGATACGATCGAAGCATTCCGCCATTCTGGAAACAAACCGGAATGGATGGTGCTGACGGTCATTCCAGTCATACCACCGGATCTGCGACCAATGTTGCAGCTGGATGGCGGGCGCTTTGCGACCAGCGATCTGAATGACCTCTATCGCCGTGTCATCACTCGTAACAACCGTTTGAAGAAACTGTTAGAACTGGGTACACCGGCAATCATCGTACAAAATGAAAAACGTATGTTGCAGGAGGCAGTTGATGCCCTGATCGATAATGGACGTCGTTCCAAACCGATCACAGGAGCCGGAGGACGCGCTTTGAAGTCTTTGTCTCATTCCTTAAAAGGTAAACAAGGACGTTTCCGTCAGAACTTGTTAGGAAAACGTGTTGACTTCTCTGGACGTTCGGTAATTGCTGTCGGACCAGACCTGAAGATGTATCAGTGCGGTATTCCGCGAGAAATGGCAATTCAGCTGTTTAAGCCGTTTGTTATCAACGAAATCGTAAACCGTGAAATCGCGTCAAATCCGAAGACTGCAGAAAAACTGATCGATCGTCAGGATCCACGCATTTGGGATATCGTGGAATCCGTAATCGATGGATATCCAATCTTGATGAACCGTGCACCTACACTTCACCGTTTAGGTATTCAGGCGTTCATTCCAAAATTGGTAGAAGGTCGTGCAATGCGTTTGCATCCGTTGGTATGTACAGCATTCAATGCCGACTTCGACGGTGACCAGATGGCGGTTCACGTTCCGTTAAGTGAAGAAGCCAGAGCGGAAGCTTTAGTCATGATGTTGGGATCGAACAACATTCTTGGCCCTAAAGATGGAAAACCAATCGTTACGCCAGGTCAGGACATGGTCATGGGGAACTTCTATTTGACGATGGAAGAAACGGCAGAAGAATTCCGTGCGGAAGCACAGCGTTATCTAGATGTCGACTGTCAAGATGAAGCTGCGATGTGGAATCGTTTTGCGGATAATGAAGCACATGTCTATGGAAGTATCGATGAGATCATGATGGCATATCAGACAAAACAGATCCACTTGCATTCGCGTATCGTCATTCCTGCAAAGAATTTAGGAAAGACGAGCTTCAGTGATGAACAGATGAAAAAATATCTGATGACGACTGTTGGTAAGGTTATCTTCAACAACATGTTCCCAGAAGATTTCCCTTATCTTAACGAAGTAAGTAATGCGAACTTTAAAGCCACACCAGATAAATTCTTCTTGAATATGGGTGAAAATATCCAGGAGGCAATCGCTAATTTGCCGATCACACCGGCCTTCAAGAAAAAAGACCTCGGAAAGATCATCGGAGAAATCTTTAAACGTTATTCAACGGAAAAGACGTCTCATATCTTGGATGAGATCAAAGATCTTGGTTTCTACTATTCAACGGTAGCAGGTGTAACGGTTTCCTTGGCTGATATCGAAGTTGCACCAAATAAAGAAAAACACGTTAATTACGGTAAAGAAAAAGCCGAAGAACTCAAACGTCTGCAACGTAAAGGTAAGCTGACGATGCAGGAATGGGAACGTCATTTGAACAAACTGTGGGCAGATGTCAAAGATGACATTGCTGATGAGTTGTTGAGCTCCTTGCCGCGCAAGAACCCAATCAACATGATGGCTCGTTCCGGTGCCCGTGGTAATACGTCAAACTTTACACAGTTGGCCGGTATGCGTGGATTGATGGCAAAACCATCACAGTCCAAATCCGCAAAAGGTGAATACGTACCAAGTATTATCGAGGTGCCAATTTATTCTTGTTTCCGTGAAGGATTGAATGTGTCGGAGTTCTTTATTTCCACACATGGTGTGCGTAAAGGTTTGACCGATACTGCCTTGAAAACTGCCGAATCTGGATATCTGACACGTCGTCTGGTCGATGTTGCACAGGATGTCATCATCAAAGAAGATGACTGTGGTACAGATAAAGGATATTGGGTAGAAGCAATCATCGATCGTAAGACAAACTCTATGATCGAAACGCTATATGATCGTCTCGTTGGACGTTATGCAAAACAAGATGTCATCGATCCAAATACAGGTGAATTGATCATCGCCAGCGATGAATTCATCACAGATGATATCGCTAAACAGATCGAAGATGCTGGTATCGAAGGAATGTATATCCGTTCAGCATTCACATGTAAATCAATTTATGGTATCTGCCGTAAATGTTATGGACGCAACATGGCAACTGGTAAAGATGTTGAGGTTGGTGAAGCTGTTGGTATCATGGCTGCACAGTCTATCGGTGAACCAGGTACTCAGCTGACCATGCGTACATTCCATACCGGTGGTGTTGCTAGCGCAGATGGTGGCGATATCACACAGGGTCTTCCTCGTGTCGAAGAGTTGTTTGAAGCACGTTGTCCAAAAGGTGTAGCGGTATTAGCGCAGATCAGCGGTGAAATCACATCCGTTGAATCTTTGGAAAATACGCCAGGATTTGAAGTGACGATCACAAATGATGTGGAAAGCAAAGTACACAAGATCAATCCTTCTCAGGCTATTCGTCAATGGATCAAGCCAGGAGTGAAGATCGAAGCCGGTGATAAGATCACAGAAGGTCCAGTTGATCCAAAAGAATTACTGAAAGTAGCTGGTGTTCGACAAGTACAAAACTATATCTTGAAGGAAGTTAAAAAAGTTTATCAGTCACAGGGTATTGAAATCAGCGATAAGCATATTGAAGTTATGATTCGTCAGATGCTGCGTAAAGTTGTCGTTGTGGATGGCGGTGATACTTCATTGAGTGCTGGTGTACAGATTTCCTTGATCAATGCAAACCGTATCAACCGTGAAGCGCTGTTGAGCGGTAAATCACCAGCGAAGATCAAACCGGTATTGCTTGGTATCTCACGTGCATCTGTTGAAACGGATTCCTTCCTGTCAGCCGCTTCCTTCCAGGAAACGACTAAAGTATTGACGGATGCCGCAATCAAGGGTAAAGTTGATCATTTGATCGGTCTGAAAGAAAATGTCATTATCGGTAAGCTGATTCCTGCCGGAACTGGATGTGAAGGAGATCGTCCGACAAACCATATCATTGCGGAAAAAGCGGCTGAGCTGAAAGCTATTCGTGAAGAGCGCAATCGTCATGATGAGAATGATGAAACATTTATGAGTTATGCGAATGAAACAGCAGAGACTTCTTTTGTCCAACCAATCAGCAGCGAAATGATCAATGAAGCAGTAGCTGAGGATGATCTCAGCATTACTGAAATGGAGTAAGAGAGAACAAAAAGTTCTCTCTTCAGACCGTTGACAAAGTCGCTCTTTGAGCAGACTTTGTCATACGGTCTTTTTTAATCTCCACTTTTAAATAAAAAAACAGGCAATCTTAAGCCATTATTTGTCTAAAATTACCTGAAAAATGGTTGATAATCTCCACTTTTAATGAATTATTTTTCTATACTTTTTAAGTATATAGTTTGTCAACAAGCTGAAGAGAGAACAAAAAGTTCTCTCTTTTTTTGAAAATCAATACATTTTGCTTTATACCTAACAAAAAATGGTATTAGTATGCTTTTCAATCTCGTTGTGCTATAATTAAAATGCCTTTATATGGTGTTTTAAAGCAGGAAGGAGACGGCTGTTCATGAAAAAGATTATCGTATTATGTATTGGTACCTTTGTATTGGTATTTGGCTGTATTTGGGGAAATACAATGATGGCAAATGAACCGATGCCAGCAGCCGTTGGAGCTACATTGCCCGAAGATCATGCATTTATGACCATTGATGAAGACGGGATGCTAGTTGAGATGGATGTCGAACAAATGGAAGAAGAGACAAAGGAACAGCAGGCATCTCGCAATGAAGCACAGACCTATAATATTGGCGGAATCAAAGATATCCAATATGGTGTCGTGAATTTTCGAACAAAAAGTTCAAGTACGCTTAATACGAGTTATGTTGATGCAAATACGGGAGAAAGCGGATATACAAATGGATATTATGCAGCGGATGCCGCATATCTAGGGTATGAGAATGGAAAAGTAAAATTCATGTTATCTGGAGTAGTTGGACTCGTTAATCCAAGTGAAGTGGAAGTCATTGATTTAGAAGAAGATGAAGACACGACATGGTATGTTAGTTTCTATCGCTGTGATCAGGGGGTATTAAAACATTATATAAATAACAATATCAACAACAACTCCTATTATGGAACGATTACAGTTGGTGAAATACAGCCTTATATGAAAAATAATGTAATCTATTATAGCTATGACGGTCACTATTTTTATACAGATTATAATACGATGATCGATGATTATAAAAAAGAGACTAGAGCAAACGCCATCAATCCAGATGATCCATATTTTAATTACTATCAGTTTGTATCAAATCGTTCAAAAACAACGTTTACAGCAGAAGAAATCAATAATTACATAAAATATTATGTGACAAACTATTATAAGACGAATGAGTCAAAGATGTTTGATATGGGTAAATATTATATAGAATACCAGAATACGTATGGTGCGAATGCTTTAGCTGTATTTGGTGTTTCAGCGAATGAGAGCGCCTTTGGTACCAGCTCAATTGCAAAAACCAAGAATAATTTGTTTGGACACAGCGCTTATGACTCCAATCCGGAGATGGCAGGTAAGTACAATGCACCGCAAGAAAGCATTGAATACCATGCGCAGTATTATATTAACCTCTGGTATTCTACACCAAAATATTCTACTTATCATGGTTCTTTCCTTGGGGATAAAGGAAGCGGAATGTTAAGCTATGCTTCTGATCCATATTGGGGAGAAAAAGCTGCACACTGGGCATGGTCATTGGATATCTATACAAAAGGAAAAAGCGATGTTGGGAATGAGACATTAGTGTTTAAATCACAGGGAGCAATTAATGTTCGAAAAGAACCATCAACGACTTCAACTGTTTTGTATACAACTCCGGCAAATGAGAATATGTCTTTTGTTCTATTGGACGAAGTTAAAGGAACAACTGTTTCTGGTTCAGATGTTTGGTATAAGATCCAGCTGGATACGCCTTTAACAAGTAATCGAAGCAGTATCGATTACAGTGGAACCGGTTATAGCTTTGAGAACAGTTATGGATATATTCATTCTTCGCTTTTATCGAAGAACGGTTATATTGCCGATAGTGGAACAGATGATGACTCTTCACAAATCACATATAAAAAAGGTGATGTAAATGGTGATGGATATATTAGTTCGAAGGACTATAATGCGATTAAAAATCATATCACCGGCTCAAAAACATTGACAGGAGATGTTTTGAAACGAGCAGACGTAAATGGCGATGGATATATTAGTTCCAAAGATTACAATGCGATAAAGAATCATATTACAGGGGCTAAATTATTATTTTAAAGGAGAAACGTATGAATTTTCGAAAGCATATCAAAGTAGGAATAAAAAGCGGAATTGTGCTTTTGCTGATCTGTGCAAGTACGATTATTGTACAGGCCGGTTCATTTTCTGTATCCGTTAGTCCAGGATCAGTAGATCCTGGAGGAAAATTTACAGTAAGCGTAAATGTAACGGGTTCTGGTGTATTTTATTTTTCAGGAAATAACGCCACGGTTTCAGCAAGCAGTATGTACTGTGATACATCATGTAGCGTGACTGCAGTTGCTGGATCCAGCGGTACCGCTAGCGTTTCTGTAACCACTGGAACTCCCGGACAGTCCGATGAGGTAACAGATTTTAGTGATGATAGTGCTATCACAGGTACAAAAACTGTATCGGTAAGCATAAAAACTCAGACAAATACTAGTGAATCACCTTCCTCTAACAGCGGATCCAACGGTGGATCGGTCTCATCAGGTGGTAATTCTCAACAAGTAACACAAAACAGTGAACCTGCTAAGTCGAGTGATGCGACATTGGCTTCCTTGAGCGTTTCCGAAGGAACGATGTCCCCAAGCTTTAAATCAGGAACTTCAAAATATGAATTGAGTCTTCCATCAGATACAACAAAGATCAAAATCGAAGCGAAAGCAAATGATTCAAAAGCTAAAGTAAGCGGGACAGGGGAAGTTGAGCTGAAACAGGGAAACAACAAGATCAGCATTACTGTGACTGCTGAGGATGGAACGACGAAGACGTATACGATTAATGCGTATGTAGAAGAAACTCCAGAAGTTTACCTTGCCTATAACGATACAAAGCTTGGTGTTGTTAAAAATACAGATAATGTATCCAAACCAGGAGATGCTTTTGAAGAAGTCAAACTTGAAATTGATGGTAAAGAAGTGACGGGATGGCAAAACAACATCATGAATGTCACTGTACTTTATATGATCAATGAAGAGAATGGAGAGAAAAACTTCTATCTTTATGATGCTGAGAACAATATTCTTACCAGTGTGTTTAAACCAATCGTATTATTAGGAAATAATTTATATATCATTGATGTTGATAAGGAATTGCAAACACGAGAAGGAATGACTTTTACAACGGTAACTGTGGATGAAAAAGAGTTACAAGGATGGAAATTCAATGAAGCAGGCTTTGATAATTATTGTTTGATCTATGTGATGAATGAACAAGGAGAGAAACAGTATTATCAATATGAGGCAACGCAGAATACGCTTCAGCTATATTCCAATGCTGCACCAATTAGCACGGAAAGTTATCAGAAGACACTGAAAACGGAGCAGATTGCGATTATTTTGGCTGGTGTGCTAGGTGTAACGACAATTGTTTCGTTGATTGGATGTGTGCTGATTCGAAGAAAAAGTAATCTTCGTTTGCGGCAAATAATGAGAAAAGATGATTGCTCAGAATAAAAATGTGTTGGATCATTGATCCAACACGTTTTTTAATCTTTGATATTTTGGATAATCTCCAACATTGCATCATGGAGATCTTCTCGTTCAAGAGCAAAATCCACCTGTGCTTGCAAGAAACCTTTTTTGTCTCCAACGTCATATCGTTTTCCAACAAAGTCGTAAGCATATACGCTCTCTTGTTTGGTCAGTCGATCGATGGCATCAGTCAGCTGAATCTCATTTCCTTTACCTGGTTCCTGCGTCTCCAATAATTCAAAAATAGCTGGTGTTAACACGTAACGTCCTAAAATGGCAAAATTACTAGGAGCATTCTCTTTGCTTGGTTTTTCTACAAATCCCTGCACAGCACTCAGGCGTTCATTGATCTGCTCTTTCGGATCTACGATGCCATATTTGTGTACGACTTCATCTGCCACGCTTTGTACACCGACAACGCTGCATCCGTATTCGTTGTAGATATCGATCAGCTGTTGCGTTGCAGTTTTACCTTGTTTATTTACTACGATATCGTCACCTAACAAGATTGCGAAAGGCTCATCCCCGACAAAGGATTTTGTACATAAGACAGCATGTCCTAATCCGCGGGGATTCTTCTGACGAACACTGTATACGTTAGCCATGTTTGCAATTTCTTGTACCATTTCTAAATGGGCATAATCATTAGAAGCTTCTAATTTCTTTTCTAGTTCAAAACTAACATCAAAGTGATTTTCAATACAGGTTTTATAACTGTTTGTTATAATCAAGATTTCTTCGATACCGCTTTTAACAGCTTCTTCGACGATGTATTGAATCGTTGGTTTGTCGACGATTGGGAGCATCTCTTTTGGAACTGCTTTTGTTGCTGGAAGAAAACGGGTTCCAAATCCAGCTGCAGGAATAATTGCTTTTCTAAGTTTTTTCATCATTTCCTCCAAATGCGCGCATTACGATTTAAGAAAAAGGAAGGCGCGCTTTTTATTATTATATCAAACTGTATGAAGAAAGCAAAGAAAAAGAGAAATGCTGATTTCTCCTTTCAAATTAGGCGTTTTCACTTTGTTTATCTGTTTGTTTATTCTGTACGGTAGAAAGCATATGCTTTTGGGAAGATTCTAAATACATCTCGCTTTTTTTCTTATCCCCTTTGTTTTCATATTGAAGGGATAAGAGATATTCCAATGCGCCAAGATCAAATCCAGAAAGATCATTTAAACGTGCTTCCATCTCTTCGATATAATCGTATTTCTTTAAGATGAAAATGTCATAAATACGATGAGCTTCAGCTTTTTGCGCTTCTTCTTCCCAAGTGTCGATCTCTGCCATCAAAGTAGCAGCATGCTCTTTATCCATGCGTTCAACATAGTAATTGAAAGCTTTCAATACGAGATCTTTACGTTGTTTTTTTGTAATGTGCATGGAAAGCATCTGTTCAAAAAGATTTGATGCTTCGTCGTGGTCTTCCATAAATAGATAACCATTCAGCTTCATGTAAAGACGGTTATATTTTGGGTAAAGGTATTTGACTAAAAAAGAATCTAATAAAGATAAGTATTCGCCATATTCACCTCTAGCCAATAAATTATGAAGTTTTCGAAACGTAGCACGCTTTTCAAATTCACTGAATAGGAAAAAAAAGACACAGAGAAGGATCAAAGCGATACCTAATGTTTTCATGTCCATGATCATACCCCCTCATTGTTC
>CBCTZR010000048.1:0-16260 GCA_965151435.1 uncultured Merdibacter sp.
AATACATTCAAAGCTCTTTTTTTATTTTTGTCCTTGACAACGGTACCACTTTAAGAAGAGCTAGACAAACCTCTTTTTGTATGTTATGACGCCGTTATCAACCGATGTTCAGCATCGAGAAAAGGCCCATACCAAAATATGCGAGAAGCGCCATGAAGATCAAATAACCAAAGGCATAAGGAGCAACTTTTTTAAGCAATTCCCCATCCTTGCCGCTTTCATTTACAGCGACCAATCCAATTGCCAAACTCTGAGGCGCCATCATCTTACCAACAGCAACACCTAAGCTGTTAAGCGCAACCATCCAATAGGCATTGGCACCGATCGCGTTAGCTGCCTGCAGCTGCACATTTCCAAAGAGAACGGAAGAGCTCGTTCCACTTCCAGTGACAAAGGTGCCCAATGCGCCAATCAACGGTGCAGCAAATGGATAGAAGACACCTAACGTCAATACAAACATATTTGCAATGCTGGCGATCATACCACTGTATCCCATGATCTTTGCCGTTGCTAGGACACACAGCATCGTGATCATCGTTTTTGACATCTGCACCAAGGTTGCCTTCAGCACATGCAGCATACCTGCGAACGAAGCCTTTTGGATAAAACCGCCGATAAATGCAGACAAGAAGATCCAGATACCCGGCGTATTGATCCAGGTAAAGGTATATGGTGAAGCCCCTTCTCCCGTATAGATTGGAACTGCCGTGCTAAATTGATTCAAGAAAGCATTCAGTGGCGCAACCAACTTGCTCGTTGACAATAAGAAGATGAAAACGAGAATAAATGGTGCCCAGGCAACAAGTGCATCCTTGAGATGAATACTTTGTTTTTCCTTTTGTTCCATCTGATATTCCAATGGTGTCTGCGTTCTTTTTTCATGACGCATCGATACGAAGATCGTCACCAATAAAGAACAGATCGAACCGACGACGACAGCCAATTCACTTCCAACAAAATAAGCGATGACCAACTGTGGAAGAACAAAAGAAAGTGCAGAGATCAACGTAATGCCGAATACGCCCTTTAACGCTTTGATTCCTTTTCCTGTGATAATGACCATCAAGAAAGGCGATAAGATCATAAGTGGCGCTAACTGCAATGTCTCTGTAAAAGCTAAAGCCGCATTGTCCAGCCCCACTAAGTTTGCAAGCGTAACTGTTGGAATACCGATGGATCCAAAAGGGGTCGGTGTTCCATTCGCCACCAGACATACCAAACATGCCAACAAAGGTGAAAATCCTAAACCAGCCAACATACCAGCAGGAATAGCGATCGCTGTACCAAATCCAGCCATTCCTTCCATAAATCCGCCAAAACACCAGCCGATCAACAAGACCAAGATTCGTTTATCTGCCGATACGCTGGTAATCATCTGTTTGATGATCTCCATCTTCCCGGTATATAAGGAAAGATTATATAAGAATACTGCAGCGATGATGACCAAGATAATCGGCCAAGTCGCCATCGCAAAACCTTCCAACGCTGCCGTTGCCGTATCGAGAATCGGCAGTTTCCATACTGTAATCGAAAGGATAGCCGCTAATATCATCGCGACAAAGCTCGCTTTATATCCAGCCATCTTAAAGCCGCAAAGGGCGATGATCATCCATAATATGGGGCTCAGCCCCAATAGGAACATTCCAAATTCCATCCTTTTCCACTCCTTTTTCTGTACTATTATAAAGAATTCACATCCGAAAGTACAGTTCTTTTCTCTGTTTTTCCACAGTTTACCAATCTTTTCTGACAAAACCCCTGATCATCCCAAAAAGAGAGAGGTTACATTCACTAAAAAGAGGATCGCTGTTGCGATCCTTCTTCTAAAATAACGATAACTGATTTTCTTCCTGCAAGCCCTCCAAGGCATTCAAAGCATCTAATTTTTTTAACAGTGATGCACTGAGCGATGTTCGTTTCAACAGATCTTCTTTCGATAAGAAGGCAGCTTCTTCTCGCGCCTTTACGATTGATTCCGCAACGCTGATCCCTAAGCCATCAATGCTTGTGAATGGTGGAATGATCGCATTTTTCTGTTCCGTATCTATGATAAACTCACTTGCGGCAGAACGATTGATATCGATGTTTGAGAAATGATAACCACGCAATACCATCTCCAACGCTAACTCCAAGGTTGAAAAGATATCCAGATCTTTTTTGCTCGGTTTCACATTGCGATCATTGCTGCGAGATAATTCTTGAATCTGTGCCATCCGATGACGAATGCTCGCTTCCCCGTTGATCATCGTCTCAATATCATAGGCATCACATCGAATCGAAAAGAACATACAGTAATACACTAACGGCATATGCACCTTGAACCAGGCAATGCGTACGGCCATCATGACGTAAGCGACCGCATGTGCCTTTGGAAACATGTATTTGATCTTCTTACAAGAGGCAATATACCAATCCTCGACCCCGTTGGCCTTCATCTCTGTGATCCATTCCTCTTTAAGTCCTTTTCCTTTACGTACGGATTCCATGATCGTAAATGCCAGTTTCGGTTTCATCCCTTTGTGCAGCAGATAAACCATGATGTCATCACGACATCCGATCACGCTCTTCAGCGTACAGATTCCCTGATCGATCAGATCTTTGGCATTGCCTAGCCACACGTCTGTACCATGGCTCAGTCCGGAGATCTTCAACAACTCATCAAACGTTGTCGGTCGAGTCAATTCCAAGATTCCACGCACAAACGGCGTTCCAAACTCCGGTAACCCTGCCGCTCCGGTTTCCTCCGTATTTTTGCTCGTATCGATATTTAACGCATCTACGCTGGAAAAGATGCTCATCGTCGCTGGATCATTCATCGGAATGGTTCGAACATCGATCCCACTCATACGCTCCAACATTTTCATTGCTGTCGGGTCTACATGTCCTAAGATATCAAATTTCAGGATATTGTCATGAATCTGATGGAAATCAAAGTGGGTGGTCTTCCAATCGGCAAAAGGATTGTTCGCTGGATATTGTACCGGTGTAAAATCATGCACATCCATATCCAGCGGTACGACGACGATTCCTCCCGGATGTTGCCCAGTCGTTCGTTTTACACCTTCGCACAACTTCGCAAGCTCTATTCGTTTAGGATTGCGCATCGAACCTTCCATGCCCATCGCTTCCTCATAACCTTTGATATAACCAAATGCGGTCTGTGTCTGAACCGTTCCAACAGTCCCTGCACGAAATACGTGTTCATCCCCAAATACTTCTTTTGTATACGCGTGCGCTCTCGGTTGATAATCTCCGGAGAAGTTTAGGTCGATATCTGGTACCTTGTCACCTTCAAATCCTAAGAATGTCTCAAAAGGGATATCCTGCCCATCCCCACGCATGATCGTACCGCAGTTCGGACATTTTTTATCCGGTAAGTCAAACCCATTGAGCACACTGCCATCCGTATAAAAATGCGAATATTTACATTTCGGACATACATAATGAGGAGCTAAGGGATTGACCTCCGTGATTTCAGACATCGTCGCAACAAAGCTCGATCCTACCGAACCACGGCTGCCGACCAGATAGCCATCATCCAAGCTCTTTTTCACCAAGAGATGAGAGATATAGTAAACGACATAATAACCCGCACCGATGATGGCATCCAGCTCTCTTCGCAAGCGATCTTCAACGATCGAAGGAAGTTTTTCTCCATATTTCTTATGGGCATTCGCATAGCAGATCTCGCGTAGCTTCTGATCTGAACCTTCAATATCCGGCGGATAAAGCTTATCTTTCACTGGATAGATCATATCGATCTGTGCAGCGATCTTCTTCGTGTTCTCAACGACAAATTCATAAGCACGCTCTCCTACCCAGGCAAATGCGTCCAGCATTTCTTGGGTCGTTCGTAAATGTTGATTCGGTGCTTGTGATTTATGACGTTTTTCCGGATTGTAGATATAAAGCGGATGACGCAATCCGCCGATCGCCTGTGAATTGATGTAAATATCGCGAATGCGTTTTTGATTAGGGTGCACATAATGTGCATCACTGGTAGCGACAACTTGTTTTCCCAGCTCATCTGCCATATCGATGATTCCTGTCAAGATCTCTTTTAATCGTTTTTGGTCTACGATCGAGTTGCGGTCGATCAGATATTGATAGTTTGCCAAAGGCTGTAACTCGATATAGTCATAAAAACGCATCACTTCCCGCAATACATCCACATCTCGCGTTTGAGCCATCTCAAACACTTCACCGTTCGCACAGGCAGAACCGATCAGTAAATTGCCGTTCATGCGCCGTTTTTCCACTTCAATACGCGGTATGCGCGGTTCCGCAACTCCAGATAATGCTGTTTTTCCATTATAAGCGAGATATGTCGTATGGCTTAAAGTGACCAACTCGAACAATTCCTTGAGACCGCATTGATTTTTCGCCAAGACGACAATGTGTTTCGTACGCACTTTTTTAAAGCTCTCCTCATTTTGCAACGCCTGCAAATCATTGAGAGTGGATACATCGCGCAATTCATTGAGCATGTGCAAAAATGTCTGTGCCAGCACGTCCGCATCATAATCGGCACGGTGCGCAACTTCCTGATCATAAGCAATCCCATAGGAACGTGCAATGGAACCTAACGTATAGCTCTTGCGCTCAGTTTGTAGCGTACGCGCCAAATCCAAGGTATCAATTACCGCATTTTCCAACGGTTTTCTGCCGATGCGGCGCAATGCGCTGTTCAAGAAAGAAAAGTCAAATGAGGCATTGTGTGCAACTAAGATGTGATCGCCGATAAAATCGAGGATCTGATCGACACACTCCTCAAAAGGTAACGCATCTTGCACATCTTTTTCACTGATACCTGTCAGCTCAGTGGTAAAAGCGCTAAGTACTTGGGGAGGACGAACGAATAACTGTAAACTCTTGACACACGCACGATTTTCAACGATCACTCCGCCAAATTCAATGATGTGATCATATCGAGCAGAAAGACCGGTCGTTTCCAAGTCAAATACACAATACGTCCCTTCTTCCAAGATCGTGTCATTTGGATGGTACACGATCTGTAAATCGGGATCGACCATGTTCATCTCTACTCCATATAAAACCTTCATCGGTTTTTCTCTGTTTTTGTTGATTGCCGCTAAGGTTGCCTGCGCTTTTGGAAATGCCTGTGCAACCATATGATCGGTACAGGCGATCGCATCCATGCCCCATTCATCCGCTGTCTTGATGAATTGCGAAATATCACATACACCATCCATCTCAGAGAAATTGGAATGCACATGCAGTTCCACTCTCTTTTCAGCGGCATCATCACGTCGTAGGGTTGCCTGGATCTTTTCGATCTGATTTGGCATAAATACCAGATCGGACAAGAAGCTATCCATCACAACTTGACCATACGCTTCGATGAAATCCCCTTCTTTGATCTCTGACAGCTCTTCTTTGCTCATCGAACCGCGTTCAAACCGCTTCAGGATGATCGCATCGTCATCATCACTCAGATACAAGGTCTGCATGCTCTTGCCGTTTTTAAACGTGGTGATCTCACTTTGAAAGATATGCCCGCGAATCTTGACATTCGACATTCCATCCTGTAGATCTTTGATATCAACCAACATATAATCTTTCGTCGAAGTCTTACGATGACGAAAGTTATTCTTGTTATTCGTTTCACTAGGTAGTGCTTGTTTATTAACCGTATGCGCACATTTGACAACTGGAATCGCATCTTCTCCTTGTTTGACTTCGATCTTGACCTCCATGTCAATGCCAACTTTTATCAAGAATTCTTTGAGTACGATCAACTTGCTGCGCAGCTGATCTTCCATGCCTGCATCTTGCACCTGATAGAGAATCGTCTGATCATGTAGGGATGGCATCACTTCTTCAAACAAGCGTACACCAGCATTACGCTGTGTCAGGTGCTGAATGTAATCCAACAGCTCCATGATCGTTACGCTCCCATCGTCAGCCTGTATGGTAAGATCGACTTTTGCTTTCAAATACGTATGCAGCTTTGCTATAAAGCGGTGATAAACCATATAAGGTAGCACCTTTGGCAAATGCAGCTGTAATTCGAGAACGTTGGTATGGCGATGATATACCGGACGCATCGAAAAGGAGCCCGTTTCGATCCATGCCAACGACTCTTCATCCAGCTGCAGTTTTTCCACAACATCTTTGATTTTTAATTCCATCGACGTCCCTCTTTTCAACGATCCTTTTCAATAAGGTAAAAGAGGAGCGGATCAATTCCTCTCTTTTTTCAATTCTGATGCTAAACGCTCGCACGCTTCTTGCAGAATGGTAAGCGGACAAGCGATATTGATACGCTCAAAACACGTACCTTCTTTGCCGAACATGGTTCCTTCATTAAAGTGAAGACGTGCATGTTCGCGCAGACGCTGTTGCAGGCGCTGCGGATCAGACTCATAGGCTGAGAGATCCAACCATAACAGGTACGTCCCTTCTCTTGGAGATAAAATTGCTGCCGGCAACTCTTTTTCCAAAAAAGCACGGACATAACGTTCATTCGCATCAATCGTTTCATTCATCTTCGCACGCCATTCATCACTGTCGCTATAAGCCGCTTTGCTCGCACGCAGCGCAAAACAATTGGGTGCACTGATGCACAGCTGGTCAATCACATATTCTTGCCAGCGTTTTTTATACGCTTCCTTATGCAGAATAATATGAGAACATTCCACACCGGCAATATTGAATGTCTTCGTCGGAGCTACACAGGTGATGATTTCTTCTTTATATTCAGGAGCGATTGTCTCCAATGGATGGTGAACAAATCCCTCTTTCACGATATCGCAATGAATTTCATCACTGATGATCCATTTGTGGCATTCCTTCGCTATTGCGCATACTGCCTTCAATTCCTCACTTTTCCAAACACGCCCGACAGGGTTGTGCGGCGAACACAGGATCATGCCTGCTACTTCAGGGGAACTTAACTTCTCTTTGAGATCTTTTAGATCCATCTCATAGCTACCGTCTGGATGGTGAATCAACGAGCTTTCTACGCATACGCGGTGATTCGCCAAGATCTTCCGGCGAAAAGGATGATAGACCGGCGTCTGAATGACGATCCCATCTCCGTCTTTGCTCAAAATCTGCAACAGTAAGGAAATTCCTTGAACGATTCCTTGAGAAAAGAAGAGGTCCTCCAATGGAATCTGCCAATCAAAATGGCGTTGATAATATGCCTGTACACAACGCTTATAGTCTTCATCCATTCCATTGGTATATCCGTAGATGCGCTCATCCACGCGTTGATGCAGCGCTTGGACGATCGCATCGCTGCAAGCGAAATCCATGTCCGCCACCCACAGCGCAAGTTCTCCCTTCTCTTTTGCGCCTTGCCATTTCTCGCTATCTTCTCCACGCTCGATCCATTCATCAAAGTTCATTGTTCTTTCCTCCAATTTTACGCTTTTCCCTTTTTCATCCACAACAGCCAGCTGAGTGCTGCCGCAACCAGCATGATCGTCAATCCATATGGCCATATCAAAAATGTCAACGTATCGATGATGATCGCACGGATATCACTATCCACGGCTTCCTGTGCATAGATCGGAATCGTCAGCAGTTCTTCTTCATCAGATAACACTTGGATCTCAGCCAAGATCTCTCCTTTTTCCACCGGAGCTTGCTGTTTTTCTATTGTAACTTGCATCGAAGCAGTTGCGTTTCCATCCGAATCGAGCCATGCGACGATGTCATATGGCGCGGTTAAAGAAAGCGGATCATGGAAGGTGTGATACAGATCCAAAGTGGCTACTTCTTCTCCTTGTTGTGCCAAAGAGACCGGTTCTTTTTGTCCTTCCAAATAGGTACAAACCGCTTCTACATCTTTTACGCTGCTCACGTTCAAGCTATTTCCATCTTCTTTCGCTTTCGCAAATACGACAATCACCGGTTTCTCTTTGATTTCACAAACACCAAAAAAACAATGGCCCGCTTCTGGGGTATAGCCTGTTTTCCCTCCGATGATATGTGTGTCTTCAATGCCAGCATAACTCACTTGATTTGCCCATGAATTTTGAAGAAGCAAACCATCTCCATGATAATAAGAAGAAGAGGTCCTATATTGTCTGGTCGACATCGCTGCTTTTATATCCGTATTGGCCCATGCGGCTCTCATCAACAGCTCAAGATCGCTCGCTGTCGTATAATGATCTTTATCATGCATTCCGACTGTATTCGTAAAGTGCGAATGGGTCATTCCCAATGACTGCGCTTTTGCATTCATCGCTTCGACCATATTTTCCTCACTGCCATAGATGAGCACGCCCAATGCCTGACAAGCATCTGCTCCGCTAGGCAACATAGCCCCATACAGCAGATCACGCATCGTCACGACTTCTCCGTTGATAAAGCCAGCCAGCGAATAGGTACCATCTTCCAATCCTACCAACATATCTTCTGTGATCGTTACTTTTTCGCTCAAATTATCGATTTCATCGATCGCCGTCAATACAGTCAATACTTTTGTCATCGATGCTGGATAAATCTTTTCTTCCGCCTGCTTCGCGTACAGTACTTGCGAAGTATTCAGATCTGCTACCAACGCATACGCACTTTGCACTTCCGCCTGTTCCTGCGCTTGAACCGGTAGTGAAAAGATCGTTAACAACAAGGTGACCAACATCCCTATTTTGACTTTTCTCATAGCTTTTCCCCTTTTTTTCAACGCGCCATCTTTTCAAAAGCTGCTTTTGCGGCCATCTGTTCTGCTCGTTTCTTTGAGTTTCCTTTTCCGACCCCTAATACGATGCCATCCAACAAAACCGCCATCTCAAATTCCGGATGATTTGTCGGTCCCTGCGTATTCAGCAACTCATATTGTAGCGTTTTACGCGTATCCGCTTGTACGACTTCCTGCAGTTTTGTCTTATAATCAATCAGCACTTCATTTTTAGGTTCATCGATTGCCGGTGTTACGACACGCTCTAAGATCATGGACACAGGCTGCATTCCCTGGTCCAGATACAGAGCGCCCAACATAGCCTCAAACATATCCGCAAGCAAAGAATCTCTTTCTCTTCCGCCTGTTCGCTCTTCGCCAACGCCTAACAACAGATAACGGCCCCAGCCAAGTTCACGATTATAATGCGCCAACGCCGCTTCACAGACGAGTTGGGAGCGAAGCGTGGTCATCTTTCCTTCATCAAGCGGTGTTTTCAAGCGAAACAGCTTTTCCGTCGTCCACAGCTGCAAAACTGCATCTCCCATAAATTCCAGACGTTCATTGTCATGAACCATCTCCTTATGCTCATTGAGATAAGAGGAATGCGTCAAAGCCTCCATGATCAAATCTTTCCGGCTGAATGGAATGTGGTTTTCTTTCAGCCAATCAAACATCGTAGATTCCATATGTTTTACGCTCACAGCATCCTGTTTTTTTAATAAGACACTGCTCTTGTCCTTTCCTTTTTCATTGTATTTTGCCGCAATTGCTTTTGCTACATTACGCGGTACGTAACGCGAAACATCTTTTCCATAGGATGCAAATTCTCGAATGATTGTGCTCGATAATGCGCCATACCCCTCTGCGGCAAACATACAGATCGTCTCGATCGATGGATCTAATTCGTGATTTGCCCACGCGATCTGTTTTTCATAGGCGAAGTCCTGCACATCACGCACTCCTCGCAACATGACTTGTGCACCCAATTCTTTTACTTTTTCCACTAATAATCCTTCTGCGACATCCACTCGCACATTTGCTGCCGATCGGATATTCTCTTCGATCAATGCTCGTCTTTCTTCAATCGTAAACAGCGCATGTTTTGAAGAATTGACAGCGATGACGATGATCACTTCTTCATACAGATGTGCAGCCCGTTCGATCAGATGCAAATGTCCAAGCGTTATCGGATCAAAAGATCCCGGAAATACTGCTTTTGTCATAACTCCCTCCTGTAGTATGTAATTTTTGTAATACCATAAATGCTCTCTTTTTGTTTTGACAGATCTCCATGGCTCTGTGCGAAAACATCTTCTTTTAAACTTTCGACAACGACGATCGCTCCTTCGTTCAACAGATCGCGTTTCACCAATTCTTCCATCAGTTCATCGCTGCGCTGCAAACGATAAGGCGGATCAATATAGACTAGATCAAAACGCAATCCTTCGTTCGCAAAGATATCGAGCGATGAAAAGACATCCCGCTTATAGATCGCACAGCGATCTTCCACCTTCAGCAATGCGGCATTTTTTTTGATCGTCGCAATCGCCTTTGCGCTAATATCGCACAGATAGCTCTTATCCATTCCACGGCTCAACGCTTCAAAACTGATATTGCCGCTACCTGCATAAGCATCCAATAAAACACCGCCTTCAAAAAACGGCCCGATACTGGAAAAAACCGCCCCTTTGATCTTATCGGCGGTTGGTCGCGTCTGATCCCCCTCTAGCTTTGCCAACATGCGTGATCGAAATTCACCTGCAATAATTCTCATTTTTTTCTCTCCTCGTGTATAAATGCTTCAAAAGCGGGGATGATACTAATGCATCCGGCGAAACAACGGATGTGAAACCCCCAATCTTTGTTTCTCCTCTTCCCTTTCTTTAGAAGTCCGCATAGCCGGACTTCTTTTTTTCTTGATTCGGCGTTTCTTTACGACGGATCGATGCAATCACAGATTGACAGATCCCTATGGTCAAAAACGAAGATACCAGAGCAGTACCACCATTGGAAATGAACAATAACGGAACGCCGGTCAATGGAATCAAGGCGCTTACGCCTCCGATATTCAAAACAAAATGGGCAAAGAA
The DNA here is from genome assembly GCA_965151435.1 of uncultured Merdibacter sp. Classification (GTDB taxonomy): domain Bacteria; phylum Bacillota_I; class Bacilli_A; order Erysipelotrichales; family Erysipelotrichaceae; genus Merdibacter. The sequence goes on from CBCTZR010000048.1 coordinate 10,744, forward strand.
ATAGACGGCCGATCCACTCAAAATGATCTTATAAGGCAAGTAATTCGTCATAAATGCATATTTGAACAAACAATAGAGGATGATACAATAACCCCCTGTAATGAGTGTCAATCCGATAATTCCCGTCTCTTCGATGATGACTGCTAAGATATAATCGCTATCCGCCTGCGTCAAATAACCGAATTTACGCGAGGATCCCCCGATTCCCTGTCCGATGATATTGGAATTTGCTATACCATAAAGACCATTTGCTGACTGATAGCTCTGATTATAGATATCATTACCACCTTCACCTAAGGGATTTGCTGCATTGACGATACGGGTTGCGATATAACCGATTCCCGGCATGTCCGCTAATTTCTCAACGATCGGTTCTCCAAATGGTGACATGCAAAACAAGACGCCGATTACGCCGATCAAGGTCAAACGACGGATCCACTGTTGCAAGGAACGCATCGATGGAAACGTCGGTACTTGGACACAGCCAAAACAGATCAGCGTCAAAATGGCCAGGGCACCAATATCCTTTTGAAATAATAAGACTATCGCAAAACCCACATAGCACAGAATAGGCACCTTCAGCATCAGCCAAGCGCTTCGCTGCAGTGAGCGACGATGCTGGGCCGCATAAAAATAAGATGCAATCAATACGATCATAAAAGGTTTAGAGAACTCTGAAGGCTGAAGAGACACGCTGGTCACTCCCAGATTCAAATAAATCCATGCGCGAGAACCATATTGTTCACTTCCAAATAACGGTAAGATCATGAGCACTAATAAAACGACATACAACAGTTTGCTGAGACGATAGATCAGGGGGAAATTCATCGCTTTTGATGCAATCAGCATCGCCATGTAACCAGCGATCAAAAACATGATCTGTTTGATAAATACGATGATCAATGCATAGTTATTTGACGTCATATTTCCCATATTCGTTGATATGATCATGAAAGAACCAAACAAAGTCAAAGCAAGCACCGTATAGTGAAGCAGCCGATCTTTTTCTTTCGGCATGCGTAACAGTTCGAACAATCTCATCTTTGTTTGTTTTGCCATTGACCTCATCTCCTTTGCAGTATTAACATTCTACCATATTCCATAGTCTTTTACATGGATATTTTATGAAAAAAACTTTCCTTCTCCTGCAAAAAAAGATAGAATAAAAATGATATTAGAAAAACAGAGAGGAAGGATCAGATGAAAATCAATAATGATAACATCATCTTAGATACGGATCCTAGGATCCGCACCAAAAGCCAACCAGTACCGCTTCCGTTAACAAAGGAAGACGAAGAACTGCTTGAAGCGATGATCACTTATGTTCGTAACTCGCAAGATGACGAAATAGCAGAAAAAGAAAATCTTCGCGCTGCTGTTGGTATTGCTGCCATACAGCTTGGCATTCCTAAGCAATTGATCGCAGTCAGTGTCCCAACGGAAGAGGGGAGCGATGAATTCGCTTTGGCAAATCCCAAGATCGTTGCAGAAAGCGTACAAAATGCCTATTTAGCACAAGGAGAAGGATGCCTGTCTGTTCTGGAAGAACATGAAGGTCTGGTCTATCGACATGCACGGATCACCGTGACCGGCTATGATCTATTGCGAAAAGAAAACATTCGCATTAGAGCCAGCGGGTATACGGCAATCTGTCTGCAACATGAGATCGACCATCTATCCGGTATTCTCTTTTATGATCACATTCATCAAGAGGATCCTTGGAAAGAAGATCCGGAAGCAGTCGTCATCGGCTAAATACACAAAGATAAAACAGGAAGATCCCATACGATCCTCCTGTTTTCTTATGTACTTCTTTCTTCGATTCCCATCTGAAAACATCTATTCAAAATTTTTCCAGCTTTTGTTGCACGCTGTAAATCACATTTTTCAAAAAATGAAAATTTACTGGATTTTTTTACAAATCTATGTATAATAATACCCGCTGTACCACGATCGAAATTGTACGAAACACCACGTATGTTTTATAGAAAATGTGGTATAATATAAAAAAGGTGCATTTAATCAATAACTGTATTAGGGAAAGGAGAGTCTATGAATACACAACCGCATTCACAGGCACCACAAGAGTTAGGCAGTTTTCGAAATGAATATAATAAAACAACAGTAGAAAAAAACGATACCCTCATCTATGCCATGGGAGGACTGGGTGAAATTGGAAAAAATACCTATTGTTTTGAACATGGAAATGAGATTTTGATCGTTGATGCTGGTGTTCGCTTTCCAGAAGACAACTTGCTCGGTGTCGATTATGTAATTCCAGATTACACGCATTTAATTAAATACAATCGCAAACGAAAGGTTTTGGTCATCACCCATGGTCATGAAGATCACATCGGCGGTATTCCCTTCTTATTGCGTTCTGTCAATATCGAGGCAATATACGCTCCTCGTTTTGCCTGCGCGTTAATCCGCAAAAAATTAGAAGAACACCGCATGGTAAAAAATGTCAAATTAATAGAGATCGATGATCACTCCTCTGTAAATATGAAACACTTTACCGTCGGTTTCTTCAATACGATTCACTCTATTCCGGATTCGCTGGGAATCCTGATCAATACGCCGAATGGACGCATCGTTGAAACCGGAGACTTCAAATTTGATTTAACCCCGCTGGGATTAAATGCCGATTATCAGGTCATGGCGTATATGGGACAGATCGGTGTCGATCTGCTGATGAGTGATTCCACCAATTCCGGCGTCGAAGATTTCTCGATCTCTGAGAAAAAAGTCGCACAGGAAATCTTGGATATCATGCGCAAGACGAACGGCCGTCTGATCGTCGCAACGTTTGCGAGCAACGTTCTGCGCGTTGCCCAGATCTTGGAAGCCGCAATAAAATGTGGACGCAAAGTGTGCATTTTTGGGCGCAGCATGGAAAACGTCGTTACGATCGGGCGCAAAATGGGCAACATCAAAATCGGAGAAGAACATTTCCTTGCCCCGGAAGAGCTTAACCATACGCCTTCTCACAAGATCTGTATCGTCTGTACCGGATCACAAGGAGAACCGTTGGCTGCTTTATCGCGCATTGCAAACGGTACACATCGCTGGATCAAGCTCATTCCTGGCGATACGGTCGTATTCTCTTCTTCACCGATTCCTGGAAACGGCGGCAGTGTCAATCAGGTCGTCAATAAACTGTTCCGCGCTGGTGCCAATGTTTTGACAAAATCTGTCCTCAACAATCTGCACACCACCGGACATGCTTCCCAAGAAGAACAAAAATTGATGTTACAGCTGATCAAGCCAAAATATTTCATGCCGGTTCATGGCGAATACAAGATGCTCGTCCAACATAAGAACACAGCGATCGAGACAGGCATACCAGCAGAAAATATCTTTACCTGTGCCAACGGCGATGTGTTGATCCTGCGGGATCATCAAGTATTCCCAAGCAGCTGGCGTATACAGGCGGATGATATCTACGTTGACGGCAACGATATCAGCGGCTTATCGACCGCCGTTTTGAAAGATCGAAAGATCTTGGCGAATAATGGCCTCGTATCCGTGATCATTGCCATCGATTCGAAAGAGAATAAGATCTTGATGAAACCTGTCATCGTTTCACGCGGTTTCGTCTTCATCAAGGACTCACAGAGCTTATTAAAGGAAGCAGAAACCATCGTATACCAAGCCTTGCGGGAAAAGATGGCACAGCGAACTACTTTCGGAGAGCTGAAAAATTGTGTTCGTTCCACATTGGAACCTTTCCTCTACCACAAAACACACCGCAATCCGATCGTTATTCCTGTGATCATCAACTCAAAGTCAACGATGGCGCAAATTGAAGCCATGCGTTCGCAGCGCTCAACACAAAAAGCCGGTAAAACAAAAACAACAAAAGAAAATGCTGAAAGCGACAGCGAAAAAAAAGTGAGCGCAAAGAAAAAGACTGCGACCAAAACAACTCGAAAAGCAAGTAAAACGAGCACAGAAGATTAGATTGACCGTCTGCCGGATACACGTGCAGACGGTCTTCTTTTTTTTACCTTCCTATGATAGAATAGACACACATGGAGGTACGCCAATGATAAGAAGATTATTAAAGATCGTCACCTTTTTATTCATCGTCGCAGTGATCATTATGTTAATAATCTATTATGCGCTGTTCATTGCAGTCGCACAGACAGGCGTCCGCTATGAAACGCTATCTTCTTCTAAGATTCCGGAAAGGATGGACAATATCAAGATCGCATATTTCACTGATCTGGAATATGGATTCTCCATTGATGAAGAACGGCTTTCCACGATTGTCGATACGATCAATTACAATAGTGCAGATGTCGTCATCTTTGGCGGTGATCTGTTTGACGATGCAAAAACGATGACCGATGATGATATCGAAAGTGTGAAAGAACTATTGACAAAGATCGATGCACCATTAGGTAAATTTGCCGTCCTAGGTGAACGGGACTGTGAAAACGATGAGATCCAAACGATGGTCACTTCGCTTTTGACAGATGCCAATTTTGAGATTCTCGATAACCGCTCCCTGCACATCCGCAACGGCAACAACAGCGGAATTGTCTTGATCGGCGTGGAGCCGCTGGTCAACGGAAATCCCAATCTATCACAAGCCACTGCAAAGATCAGTGAAGAGGAATATAATATTTTAATCACACACTGCCCTGATTTATTCGCACAGGACGGGTTCCCCTATAATTCCATATCATTAGGAATTGCCGGCCATTCCCATGGCTCTCAGATCAACATCCCATTGCTAGGGCCTTACACAAGCGTTGAAGGTGCTACCAAATACCCATTAGGAAAATATCAGATCAACAATATGGAACTGCAGGTATCCAGTGGTGTCGGAACGACCAATGTCAACGCACGACTATTCTCCTCCAGCGAAATCGTCTTCTATCGCCTGCAACATGAAGAATAAGTTATAATAGAGTAGAGGGAAACTAACAAGTTTCGCCCCTCTCGTTGCACCGTACGTACGGGTCTCGTATACGGCGCTACATTTATATGTTAAATTACAACTGTCTTAGATAGTAATCTAGGGGATTGACCAGTCCTGGTCGATTCCCTTTTCTTATGGCTAATATATCTTGATTTAGTAAAAAGTTAACGACATTACCTGCTGCCTTTTTGTACAAACCTAGTCGAGAGTTTGCCACTGAGAATATCTGTTCATTGCTAAACTTATACGGTAACTTCTTATTTAATGCCTGAAGGCTTTTCCCTATCTTCTTTGGTATTTTCCATTGTTTAATGATGATCACACGTATCTTATGTCTCAGCCATTGTCCAAATTCGTCTATAAAAATCTTCATTCTACCTATTCTAAAATAGTTTATCCAACCTTTTACGATTTGATTAATACGAGTAAACGTTACTGCATTGCTTCTTGCTATGCACTTCTTACGAACAAGTTCCTGTCGACATTTGTCATAGAGCTTTGTTTTACTCTTATTGTTGGGTTTGCATTCCCATTTGGATGTTGTTTTAAGATATGTAAATCCTAAGAAGTTACTTTTGGTTGGGCGT
>CBCTZR010000049.1:0-15817 GCA_965151435.1 uncultured Merdibacter sp.
TATTTAAGCAGTTATTTGAATATTGATGCTATTTTCATGTGTCAAACTCCCGGTAAAATCTAATCAAAGATACTTCCTCTTGTTCAAATTGAACAAGAGGATTTTTTTATGCGGCGCTTGTTGATTTTGGCTGTTTTTAGTGGATGGCTTCTCGTTTTATCAAAGAGTATGATATAATTGGGTACGAAAATGGACAGGTGATACTTATGGAAATTACGATTGTGAATCAGAGCAAGGAAAAGAATTGGACGCGTTATCGTCAGGACTTTGAAACGATTGCTAAGCGTGCAGGAGCTTTTGTTACGATTGATCCACACGCTTGTTTATCTGTGATCTTTGTTGATGCGGATCAAATTCATCAAATTAATCGAGAGTATCGAAATATTGATCGTCCAACGGATGTGATCAGCTTTGCTTTACAGGATGAAGAAGATGATTATGAGTTTGAGGAAGAAGATGTACAGCTGGGGGATATCTTTATCAGTGTAGAAGCTGTGCGTTCTCAAGCAAAAGAATATGGGCATTCTCTTCGCCGTGAGGTATGTTTTTTGTTTACGCATGGCCTACTGCATTTGTTGGGATATGATCATATGAACAAAGAGGAGGAAGCAGTGATGTTTTCACTGCAAGATGAAATTTTAGATGCGTTGGTTAAAAAATAAGTTGATCCATAAGTTTGGATATGCTTTTATCGGTGTAATAAATGGAATACGTCACGACAGCAGCATTGCCTTGCAATGCATACTTGGACTTCTAACGATTATCGTCTGTCTTTTTTTACCATTATCACCTGTAGAATGGTGTTTGATTTTAATCATGATCTTTTTGGTGATCACCATGGAGTTCATTAATTCCGCTATTGAAGAAACTGTGAATTATATTTCTTTGCAGCGTCATCCGATGGCAAAAAAAATCAAAGATCTGGCAGCTGGTGCTGTTTTGATGATGTCGATCTGTGCACTATGTGTCGCTATCATCATCATAGGAGGAAAATTATTTTAATGAAAGAAGAGATGATCAAAGCAGCATATGCTGCTTTAAACAATGCGTATGCGCCTTATTCGCACTTTCGTGTAGGAGCATGCGTACTGACGGAGGATCAGCGGTTATTTACAGGGGCAAACGTTGAAAATGCATCGTATGGATTATCTTGCTGTGCAGAGCGCAATGCATTGTTTTCAGCCATCAGCGCCGGGGTGAAACCTAAACAAATTTTGCGTCTGGTACTCGTTAGTGAACAGGAAAAAGCAATTTCTCCTTGCGGTGCTTGTCGTCAAGTGATGTGCGAGCTCATGCAAGAAGATGCGGAAGTGATCATGGTCGGAACAAAGCAAATGATCACTTTGCGTGTGAAGGAATTATTGCCGCTAGCTTTTGACAAGGAGGATATGCAATGAGTTTTAAATCAGGATTTATAGCGATTATCGGACGTCCGAATGCAGGCAAATCAACTTTGATCAATGCATTATTACATCAAAAGATCGCCATAATGTCTCCTAAACCGAATACGACGCGTAACAATATCATGGGTATTTTGACAACCGAAGATACGCAGTGTGTTTTTATTGATACGCCGGGCATCCATAAACCTAAACATGAGTTGGGGCGCTCTTTGAATAAAAATGCATATATAGCGATCGATGAAGCGGATATCAATGCTTGGATCATTGATATCACACAACCTTTTGGTAGCGGTGATGAATTTCTTTTGAAACGTCTGCAGGGAAGCGAGGTTCCATGTTTGTTGCTGGTAAACAAAATTGATTTATTACCACGGGAGGAAGTGATCAAACGTTTATTGGAATGGCAAAAAGTTTATGCCTTTGACGAGATTATTCCTTTATCTGCATTAAAAGAAGAAAATTTGGATGAATTGTTAAAAGTCATCCGTTCATATTTAAAAGATGGAATTGCTTATTTTCCATCTGAAATGGTCAGCGATCACGGTGAGAACTTCCGCATTGCGGAAATCATTCGTGAAAAGATATTGTTTCGTACAGAAGAAGAAGTTCCTCATAGTATTGCGGTAATCATTGAAAACCGAGAAGATGGGGAAGATAAGATTTTTATACAGGCGATGGTGGTCGTAGAACGTTCCACTCAAAAAGCGATCATGATCGGTAAACAGGGTACAATGATTCGAAACATCCGGATTGCAGCCCAAAAAGAATTGAAAAAAATGCTGAAAAAGCCAGTTGAGCTAGAGCTTTATGTACGCGTAGAGAAGAATTGGCGCAATCGTGAATCGAAATTGAAACAATTTGGTTATCGTGAGATGGATGAATGATGGAACGAGAAATTGAAGGAATCGTTTTGTCGCTTAACGATTATCGAGAAAAGGATGGATTGTTGACGATCCTCGCAGAAGATGATCATAAGATTCGCATGGTAGCAAAAGGAATTCAAAACATCACGAGCAAGAATGCAGGAGCATTGCTGGTCGCTTCTCAATCACGCTTTATCATCCGGTGGAAGGAGAATAAGGAACTGCAAATGCTACAACAAGCCCAAATCAGCTGTTATCGTCAGGCGATTCATGCAAGTTTGCTGAAACAGGCATTATCCTCTTTCTTCTGTGAATTGATGTTCAAAAATGAAGAGATTCATGGAGGGTTTCAGTTGTTAAAAGAGGCATTAGACGATCTGCAGAATCATGAGGATGTGTATACCTGTGCCTGTGTTTTTGTGAATCAACTTTGTTTATCACAAGGAATTGCTCCATGGGTGGATAGTTGCGTAAATTGTGGCAGAAGCGATCAAATCGTTTCATTATCTTTGAAACAAGGCGGTTTTGTCTGTACTCGTTGTATGAATCATCTACAAGAAAACATCTGGACAAAAAAGCAGCTTCAGCGTTTTCGCTATCTTTGTCATGCGGATTTTAATCAGATGGATAAACTGCGTGCATATGATCTGTATAATTTTGAAGATTTCACGAAGATTTTCGCTTTTTTTAGAGAGTACAGCGGCATCGATGTAAAAGGATATGCATTCATTGAACAGCTTGCGAAAATGGGTGTGAAGCAATAAATGAACCAATCCTTTTCGGGTTGTTAAATTCATTAAAAATATGTTTTGATTTATAGACAAAAGGGCAGAAAAATGATATATATAATACTATCTATCCGTTTGCCCTTTTTATGCTGCGCAAATGGTCTAAAATAGAAAATTTATGGAAAGGGGCATATTTGTGAGCGAAAAAACGTTTGATACGATCGTATCCCATATGAAAAACTCAGGCTTTGTTTTTCAGGGATCGGAAATTTATGGTGGTTTATCGAATACCTGGGATTATGGACCTTTAGGAATTGAATTTAAGGATAACGTAAAAAAAACGTGGTGGAAACGCTTTATTCAGGAAGACTTGAACAATGTAGGAATTCAGAGTGCAATTTTGATGAATCCTAAAGTATGGGAAGCGAGCGGCCATGTCGGAGGTTTCAGCGATCCGCTGATGGATTGTAAACAATGTAAGACGAGACATCGTGCAGATCAGTTGATCGAACAGGCGACAAATGGCGAAGTGAATCCAAGTGGATGGTCAAATGAAGAGATGATGAACTTCATTCGTGAACATCATATTGCTTGCCCAGATTGCGGAGCACATGATTTTACGGATATTCGTCAGTTTAACTTGATGTTCAAGACGTTCCAAGGTGTTGTAGAAGATGCGAAGAGCACGATTTATCTGCGTCCGGAGACCGCACAGGGTATGTTTGTCAATTTTAAAAATGTACAGCGTTCTATGCGTAAAAAGTTACCGTTTGGTATTGGTCAGATCGGAAAAAGCTTCCGAAATGAAATTACGCCAGGTAACTTTATCTTCCGTACGCGTGAATTCGAACAGATGGAATTAGAGTTCTTTACTCGTCCTGGAGAGGACTTGAAATGGTACGAATACTACAAAGCGTATTGTATGCAGTTTTTACAAGATTTGGGAATTTCTGCAGAACATCTGCGTTTGCGTGAACATTCTAAGGAAGAACTTGCACATTATTCAAATGGAACGAGTGATATCGAATATAATTTTGGTTCTCCGATCGGCTGGGGCGAACTGTGGGGAATCGCTGATCGCACTGATTATGATTTGAAGGCGCATATGAACACGAGCAAACAGAGTTTGGAATATTTTGATCAGGAAAGTGGAGAGAAATTTATTCCATACTGTATTGAACCAAGTGTTGGTGTTGAACGCATGATGCTCGCTTTGATGTATGAAGCTTACGAAGAACAGCAATTGGAAAAGGATACACGTATCGTTTTGCATTTGCATCCTTATTTGGCTCCAATTAAAGCTTGTGTATTGCCGCTTTCTAAGAAATTAGGCGATCAGGCGATGGAGATTTATCATTCTTTATCAAAAATCGCTAACTGTGAATATGATGATGCCGGTAGCATCGGAAAACGTTATCGTCGTCAGGATGCAATCGGAACGCCGTTTTGCGTCACCGTCGATTTTGAAACGCAAAACGATCAGTGTGTAACGGTTCGTCATCGCGATTCGATGGAACAGGAACGAATTCCGCTCAATGAGTTGGAGGAATATATTTCTTTGCGTATTCAGTTTTAAAAGGAGTTAATTATGGCACGTTTGAGTGAAGATGAGATCGCTCTGGTGCGTTCTCGTGCCAGTATTGTCGATGTGCTTTCCCATTACATAGCTCTTCAGAAAAAGGGAAGGAATTACGTTGCGTTATGTCCATTTCATGACGATCACAATCCTTCGATGAGCATTTCAGAAGACAAGCAGATCTATAAATGTTTCGTTTGCGGTGCAGGGGGAAATGTATTTACCTTTGTATCAAATTATGAAAAGATATCTTTTCTGGAAGCTGTCTATAAGGTAGCGGAATATACAGGAATATCCCTCTCCACTCCTTTAGAACAAGCAAACGTGCAACATGTTGATCCACATCGCTCGACTTTATATCGTTTATTAAAGGAAATGATTCAATATGCGCAATATGAATTGGATACAGAAGAGGGAATCATCGCTAAGCGATATTTAGAAAAACGTTCGTTGAATGAAGAGATTATAAAAAGGTTCCAAATTGGGTACAATCCTCATGAGGACAGCGTTTATCAGTATTTGCGTGCAAAAGAATTTCTTGATGAAGACATGGTTGAGGTAGGAGTGGCCAATTTAGTTGGATCACGTATGATGGATCGCTTTGCCAATCGCGTCGTTATTCCGATTCACGACGCTTATGGCAACCCAGTTGGTTTTACTGCCCGACGTTTAGATGATCATTCGCAAGAAGCAAAATATATCAACACAGCGGAAACAACGATTTATCACAAAGGAAAATTACTGTTCAATTATCATCGTGTGAAAGAACAGGTCAAACATGAACAACGTGTGTTTTTGGTAGAGGGTGCGATGGATGTCCTCGCTTTTGAAAAAGCGGATATGCACACGGCATTGGCGACGTTGGGAACTGCTTTTACAAAGGAACAGCTGCAATTGTTAAAAGCGCTGCATGCCGTCATCACGATTTGTTATGATGGAGATGCGGCGGGACAAAATGCAACCTATAAATTTGCAAAGCAAGCGGTTGAAGCGGGTCTTCCAATTGAGATTGTCAATAATGTGACCGGTCTTGATCCAGATGAAATCGTAGATACCTATGGAAAAGAAGAGTTGCGCAGTTTGTGTGAAAAAACGATTTCTTATGTTGATTTTTTATTCAATTATTTGCAGAAACGCTACAATTTGGAAAACTATACACAAAAGAAAGCGTATGCTGTGGAAATTGCAAACGTGATCGAACAGGTTCCAGACGCTTTTGAACGAAAGAATTATTATCTTCGCTTAAAAGAGATTGCTGGTTTTGATATGGAAATAAGCGAAGAAAAAAAAGAGGTCACAAAGGAAAAAATACCATATCAGAAGAAACAATATCTCATTTTACCAAAGAGTGGCAGAGAACGTGCGGAATATGAAATATTGTCGCAGATGTTGCTCGGTGCAAAGGCCGCAGAACTCTTTAAGGAAGAACTTGGATTTTTTAAAGACGACGATAGTAACAAACTAGCTATGTACATTATCGATTATTATCGTACTCATGATCAGATCTCCGTAGCGGAGCTTTACGATCTGATCACTCAAGAAAGAGTACGGGATCTGCTGTTGAGCATTGCTCAATGGGAATTAGCATCAACAAATATTCAACAAGATGTTTTGATGGAGGCTATTCAGAAAGTAAAAGCGTGCATTTTGCAGGATAAGATACAGGCTTTAAATGAAAAAGCAAAAAACGTGAATGATCCGATTAGCAAAGCCGCGATTGCGAAAGAAAAGAATGATTTGATTGCAAAGCGCAATCAGCTGATCCAAGAGGAAGGAAGTAGATAGAATGAGCGCAAAAAAGACACAGGGTGCGAAACTTTACAAAACACTGGATGAAATTAAAGAAGAACTGCTTGCTTCGATGGAAAGCGAAGATACTGTGATCACTCAAAAAGATCTGATAGATTCTATCGATCATTTAGATCTAAGTGATAAAGATATCGATGATCTGTTTCAGTGGTGTGAAGACAATGATATTACTTTTGCAGATGATGAGGAAGATGATGAAGATCTGATCTTGGACGTTGACGATAATGAAGAAGTTTTATCTGGGGATGATAGCTTGGATTTTGACGATGAAGATTCAGATCATGCATTAGCAAACGAACTGGAAAATCTAGAACAGTCTTTTGCGAACACTTCCCATACAAAGATCAATGATCCGGTAAAGATGTACTTGAAAGAGATCGGCCGGGTTGATTTGTTGGATCCAAAAGATGAGCCTGAAATTGCTCGTCGGATTCAAGCAGGTGATGAAGAAGCAAAAAAGACGCTGATTGCTGCTAACCTGCGACTGGTCGTATCGATTGCTAAAAAGTATGTTGGACGCGGTATGCTGTTCCTCGATTTGATTCAAGAGGGAAATATGGGACTTGTCAAAGCAGTTGAAAAGTTTGACTATACAAAGGGTTTTAAATTTTCAACATATGCAACTTGGTGGATCCGTCAGGCAATTACGCGTGCGATAGCTGACCAGGCGCGTACCATTCGTATTCCTGTACATATGGTTGAAACGATTAATAAATTGACGCGTATTCAGCGTCAGTTAGTACAAGATCTCGGTAGAGATCCGACTGCGGAAGAAATTGCTGAGAAGATGGAAAATATCACACCGGAAAAAGTACGTGAAATTCAAAAGATCGCATTAGAACCTGTTTCTTTGGAAACGCCGATTGGTGAAGAAGACGATTCACATCTGGGAGATTTCATTGAAGATAAAGAAACGCTTTCTCCAGATGAATATGCGAACAACCAACTGTTGAAAGATGAAATCAACACTGTTTTACAAGGACTGACAGAACGTGAAGAAAAGGTATTGCGTCTGCGTTTTGGGCTGTTGGATGGACGTACACGTACGTTAGAAGAAGTAGGAAAAGAATTTAACGTAACACGTGAACGTATTCGTCAGATTGAGGCAAAAGCATTACGCAAACTGAAGCATCCGACACGTTCCAAACGTCTGAAGGATTTTGTAGATAAACCATAATGGTACGTTTGGGAAAACGATTGCAATGTATATTCGATCTGGTCGATCCAGGCGGAGTCGTTGCAGATATCGGTTGTGATCATGCATTGTTATGTATTGCTTTGGTTGAACAAGGTATCGCAAAAAAGGCATATGCATGTGATGTCGCGGAAGGACCTTTAACACGTGCCATCTCCGCTATTCAGGCTGCTCAATTGCAAGAACAGATTACAACGGTCTTAACAGATGGTATTGCAGAGCTTCCTTCAGACGTCGATACGTTTATTATTGCCGGCATGGGTTTTGAGACCATTCAAAAGATTTTATTGGAAGGTAGAGCTCACTGGAAAGAATCGTGTACCTTTCTTTTAGCAAGTCATACAGATGTAGATGAGCTAAGGCGTTTTTTGAGCCAGCATCAGTTTGTGATCGATCAGGAACGAATCGTTTTTGAACGTCATTATTATCAAATTATAAAAGCACATCATGAAGATGATGCACCTGCCTTAACTGAAGATGAGATCCTTTTTGGTGTTCATATGAGGAAAGAAGCGCTTTATCGGATGTATTGGCAGAAGGAGATGCAGAAATATGCGGCAATTTTAGAAAAAATGCCGACAACACATGAGCGCTATGGTTGGACAAATGCGCTGTATGAGCGTATCGCTGCAATGCTTCTTCAATTTGATGAATCGCAGGACAGATAGGCGTGTGGTGAATTGCGAAAGCAGTTGATTATTGGACTCGATACAAAAGGGATCGAGTCCTTAATTTTTCTAAATAAAAAGCATTCCGTTTGGAATGCTTGATCAATCGATCATCTTTTCAATGCAGATAGTTGGATAAGGTAATCGTTCCTCCCAATGTTCTAGTAGCGCAATTACTTGATTTGTTAAATAGGTTGGCGTGCTTGCACCACTTGTTACGGCTACGCATCTGCATCCGATCAAGTGATCTCTTTGAATACCGCAGACGTCATCGATTCGATAAACATGAGGGATACCTTGTTCACTTCCTATTTGTGCAAGTCTTTTTGAATTGTTGGAATGGGAATCACCAACGACATAAAGGACGTCTACCTTTGATCCTTTTAAATCTGCGACTGCTTGTTGTCGAATCCGTGTAGCGTTGCAGATTTCTTCGCTAAAACGAGCATCTGTATAAATCTGTCGAATTTTAGCAAAGATCCTTTCAACGTCAAAGATCGACATCGTTGTTTGATTTGTGACAAAAATAGGTTTTGTCAAATTCTCTGGAAGATCATCTTCACAAGTAATCAAATGAACTTGTTCGCTTAAAGAGCATACAGCTTCGGCTTCAGGATGATGCCGCTTCCCGATGTAGAGGATTTCATAACCCTGCTTCAGATGATCACGAACCAATTCTTTTGTCTTTACGACATCCGGACAACTTGCATCAATGCAGTAAAGTCCTTTTTTTTGTGCTTTTTCCTTCACTTCATCGCTGATTCCGTGAGCTGTGAAGATCACAATTCCTTCTGTTATCTCATCTAAGAGTTCCATACGTGTTTTTGAAGGGTCTTCTACAGTGTGGATACCTTTTAATTCTAGTGCTTTTTTTACGTATTCATTATGAACGAGCATGCCTAAAACAGTGATCGTTTGATCAGGATGATCAATCGCACATTGTTTCGCAATAGAAATCGCGCGCACGACCCCTTTGCAGTACCCTCGTGGTGTCACCTTGATAACTTTCATTTCTATGATCATCTCCATTCTGTTTTATTATGTCATAAACGACGCAAAACCTCAATTGTCTTGAAAATACAAGGAGGAATGCGATCAGGCAAATTTCGTGAAAAAGATTTTGAAACGAAATAAAATTCATGTATAATAAATAGGATTCAAAGGAGGCGACAGACTATGGAAATCGAACAATTGCAGCAGCGCAGTGGCGCTTTAGCTAGACTTGAAGGATTTCATGAATTGACACCTATTCAGAAAAAAGTGATTCCTTTAGCCATGAAAGGAAAAGACATCATCGGTATTTCAAATACGGGTACTGGAAAAACACATGCTTTTTTATTTCCTATCTTTGAAAAGATCAATTTGGAAAAAGAGGAAATACAGGCAGTAATTACTGCACCTACAAGAGAGTTAGCGATGCAGATTTATCAACGTGCGGAAAAGATGTGCGAAGTCGAAGAAAAATTGCGTGTTCGTTTGATCAGCGGCGGTATAGAAAAAAGCCGCATGAATGAGCAGTTAAAAAGACAGCCACACATCGTGATCGGTACACCTGGTCGTATACGGGATCTGTTTTTGAATGATCAAACACTGCGTTGCGATACAGCGAAAATTTTCGTTGTCGATGAAGCAGATATGACGCTTGAGTTTGGCTTTTTGGAAGATGTGGATCAAATTGCCGGTAGAATGGGCAGCAATCTGCAGATGATGAGCTTTAGTGCAACGATTCCAGACGGGTTAAAACCATTTCTAAAAAAATACATGAAAAATCCTGAAACGGTTTCGATTGATCAAAATGAACATTTCCAACCACAGATTCACCATGTTTTGGTTCCTTGTCGCCATAAAACATATCCTGAAAAGTTATTGGACGTCTTAAAAGGAATTCAACCTTATGTATGCCTGATTTTTGCTAATACAAGAGTAATTGCACGTGAAACTGCAGATCTTTTGCGAAGCGAAGGTTATAGCGTGATTGAGCTGCATGGTGATCTGACTTCCAGAGAGCGTATGCGTGCGCTGAAGGAGTTACAGATGCAGTCAAAAACGTATATCGTTGCGACAGACATTGCTGCTAGAGGAATCGATATTGAAGGGATTACCCATGTCATCTCACTAGGTTTTCCGAAGGAATTGGACTTCTATATTCACCGCAGCGGACGGACAGGACGTGCGGGAAGAGATGGGGTTTGTTATGCATTATACCGTAGTGAAGATGATAGTTCGATTCGTACACTGGAGAAAAATGGCATTCATTTTACACATCAAAACATTCGAGATGGTGTCTGGATCAATTTAAAAGATCTTCATGAGAAAAAGGTTAAAAAAGCGGATCCTTTGGAACAAGAAATCAGCAAGATCGTCAAAAAGAAAAAAACAAAGGTAAAACCGAATTACAAGAAAAAACAAAAACAGGAAATCGAACATCTGCGGCGAAAAGCACGTCGTCAGATGATACAGGAAGATATTCGTAGACAGCAAAAGGAACGTGCAAAAGCAAAAGTCAGAGCAAAACGTGAGGAGGAAAGTCAATGATCATCGGATCTCACGTGTCTTTAAAGGCTCCGGATTATTTATTAGGTGCTTTTCAAGAAGCAAATTGCTATCGGGCAAACGCCTGCATGATTTATACGGGACCTCCGCAAAATACCCGGCGTGTCGAGGTGGATAAATTCAAAATTGAAGAAGCAATCGCTTTTGGTCATTCCATTGTTTTACCGATTGAACATGTCGTCGTACATGCACCATATATCATCAATCTGGCAAATGCTGTTAATGAACAAACCTTTTCATTGGGTGTTGATTTTTTACGACAAGAATTATCGCGTGTAAGCAAAATTGGCGCAAAGATCCTTGTTTTACACCCGGGTGCCCATGTGCAACAAGGGGAGGAAATAGGTCTTCAACAGATTGTAAAAGGTTTGAATTTGGCAATGGAGGGCATGGATCCTTCCATTCATATCGCCTTAGAGACGATGGCTGGTAAAGGAAGTGAACTCGGTTTTCGGTTCGAACAATTGGCATGGATCATTTCGCATTGTGAATATGGAGATCAGCTACGTATATGTATGGATACGTGTCATGTGCATGATGCAGGTTATGATTTACAGGATTTCGACTCTTTATTAGCCCAGTTTGATCATATTATTGGCTTAGATCGGCTTTGTTGTATTCATATCAATGATTCAAAGAATACAAAAGGGGCTCGTAAGGATCGTCATGAGAACATCGGTTTTGGAGAGATTGGATTTGACACTTTGCATGCGGTTGTTTCACATCCAGCCTTAAAAGATGTGATTAAGATCCTTGAAACTCCTTATGTAGATGGACATGCACCTTATCGTTTTGAAATTGATATGCTGAAAAAAGGTGTTTTTGATCAAAATTTGATGCAAAAGATTCTGGAGGAAAATTAGTATGAAAAAACTTTGGATGTGCTTGATCGTCTGTTTTTTGTGTGGATGTAGCAGTAAACCTTCCTTGATCCAGTTTGATGAGGTAAAAGAAGGCGATACGATTGCTATTATCGAGACAGATTTTGGCGATATCACGATTCGTCTGTTTCCTGAACAAGCTCCTAAGGCGGTTGAAAACTTTACGACACACGCAGAAGATGGATATTATGATGGTTTAACTTTTCATCGTGTGATCAATGGGTTTATGATTCAGGGCGGAGATCCGAATGGTGATGGAACTGGTGGAGAAAGTATTTGGGGCGAACCTTTTGAAGATGAATTCAGTGATGAATTATATAATTTCAATGGTGCGTTAAGTATGGCAAATGCAGGGAGCGATACGAATGGTTCTCAATTCTTTATCGTACAGCAGCAGGATGGCAGTCAATATGATGACAATACAATAGCTGAATATGAATATCCGGATAATGTGAAAGAGAAGTATCAAGAGATTGGTGGCACTCCTTGGTTGGATGGCGTGCATACTGTTTTCGGACAAGTGATCGATGGAATGGATGTAGTAAATGAGATTGCATCTGTTCGTATTGATGAAAACTCCAAACCATTGGAAGATGTGATTATTCATACGATTCACATTGAAACAGTAAGTGAAGAGATGGCTTTGCAATTCAATGAATAGAGTGAATACGTATTGAGTTTATCGAGGAGAATATAAAAAATCATTCCGTTTCGTGGAATGATTTTTTATTATTTAAAATTTATGATTTCCTGTTTTAAACGTTCAACGATCTGTTCTTGTGGCAGTTTTTCTATGATCTCTCCTCTGCGGATCAGAAGTCCTTCTTTTTTACCACCGGCGATCGCTATGTCAGCATGTTTTGCTTCTCCAGGGCCATTTACAACGCATCCCATGATAGCAACAGTGACATCTTTATGAATCGTGGCTAAAAATGCTTCGATCTCATCGACGACAGGTTGCATATCCCAGGCGGTTCTTCCGCAGGTTGGACAAGCGATTAGATTTGGCACATGATCGATCAGCCTGCAATATTTTAATAGTTGCTTAACAATTGGGAGTTCTTTACATGGATCCCCGTTTACACTGATTCGAATGGTATCTCCGATTCCTTCATTCAAAAGACATCCCAAAGCCATCGAACTCTTGATTGCACTTGTCAGCATTGTCCCTGCTTCTGTAACACCTAAATGCAATGGATAAGGAAAGGTGTTTGCTGCCAAGCGATAAGCATCGATGCATAGTAAGGGGTCGCTTGATTTAAAGGATAGAACGATATCATAAAAACCCATGGATTCTAAAATATCTATATGTCGTTTTGCACTTTCCATCATTCCTTCGGCAGTAGGTTTCCCATATTTCTCATGAATATCCTTTTCTAATGAACCGCTGTTGATACCAATACGAATCGGGATGTGTCGTTCTTTACATGCTGTTACGACCGCTTCGACGTTTTCTCGTTTACCTATGTTGCCTGGATTCAGTCGAATCTTATCAACACCTGCTTCGATTGCAGCTAAAGCGAGACGATAATCAAAGTGGATATCCGCGACCAATGGAATTGAGGTATTTGCTTTGATGATCGATAATGCTTTTGCGTCTTCCAGATCCATAACTGACATGCGAACGATCTCACATCCGGCATCCTGTAATTTTTTTATCTGTTCAATTGTTGCTTGTGCATTTTTGGTTGGCGTATTGCACATCGACTGAATGACGACTTTGTTTTGACCTCCGATCGTCAAATGACCTACTTTTACTTGTCGTGTTGTTTCTCTTATCATGTTATCACCGCTCTTATTATAAACAATTGCGTAAATATTTACAACAAATGCAAAATAGGTGAAGAATTTCTGATTTTCTTACTTTTTAATGAGTTGACTAGCTTTTATAATTTATTTTGTATTATAATGTTGTGCATAGGTGGTGTGAAGATGATTCAAAATCCATTTCGTAAATTTGACTTAGATAAAATGAAACGCTCAAGCGATCAATTAAATCAAACGATGGATTTTTCTACGGAAGTATCGAAACGTTTGATTGTTTTTGCTGTAATAATCTGTATCTTGTTCAGTGCAGTATTTGTTCGTTTATTTCAAATTCAAATATTAGATCATGATGCAAATACAATTAAAATGGAAAATTTTAATACGACGACGCAATCTTCATCTACCCCAAGAGGTCAGATCTATGATCGCAATGGAAAGGTGATTGCTGCTACTGTTGTATCACATAATATTATCTATACTCAGCCGGAAGAGATCACGACAACTGAGCGATGGGAATTAGCAATAGAGTTTGCAAAAGCTTTTGATGTTGATAAAAATGAGCTAAGTACTTCACAGCGAAAAGATTTGTATATCTTTAAACATACACTGTTAGATTCTTCTGATCCTTCTTATGCTTGCAACGATCTATTGACTGAAGAAGAGTTATACAATTATAAAAACAATGTATGGGGTGATGATTCGGAAAGCAAGCGTACAGAAATACTGTATGAGCGAATTACAGAAGAGATGCTGGACGAAGAACTCACAGAACAAGAAGAGGCAGGTTATGTTGTCTACTATCGCATGATCAACGGAACTACAGGTCAAAGTAAGACGATTTTAGAAGATGTAGATGATGATACTGTCGCTTATTTAGTTGAACATAAAACGGATTTTCCTGGTTTCGATATTGATTTAGGTTCATGGAAAAGGGAATATCCTTATGGAGATACGTTACGAGACGTCTTAGGTAATGTCACAACAAGTACGCAAGGGGTACCGGCAGAATTGGCTGATTATTATCAGGCATTAGGTTATCCTTTGAATGCACGTGTTGGCAGCTCTGGTCTAGAATACCAATATGAAGGATTGCTCAGTGGTACACAGAAGGTTTCAACTGTTGATTACGATGAAGAGGGTAATGCGATCATTCAAGAAAAGACAGCCGGCAAAAAAGGATATGATATCTATTTGACGATCGATATTGAACTGCAGCAGGAATTGGATAAAATTGTAAAAGAAACTCTTGAAAATGCAGTCAGCAACGCACATCGTCAAAACTTTACGACGTTGTTTGTCTGTTTGATGAATCCGAGTACGGGTGAGATTTATGCGATGAGCGGCTATCAAAGAGATAAAGAGACAAATAAAGTGACACCGTTTGCCAGCGGGAATTATCTCAGTTATACAAACCCAGGATCCATCGTGAAAGGTGCAACTTTGTATATGGGGTTAAATGAAGGCGTTGTCGAACCAGGCGAAATCATTGTCGATGAGCCAATGTATATCGTCGGAACACCTGTAAAAGCATCTTATACCAACCATGGCGCAATTAACGATATCAAAGCGTTGGAAGTATCAAGTAATGTGTATATGTTTCATATAGCAATTCGTTTGGCGGGTTCTACTTATGTTCCTCATCAATCGCTAGGAATTAGTGATCCATCTTCAACATTTGATTTGATGCGGCAGTATTATTCGATGTTTGGTTTAGGAAATGTGACCGGTTTAGATGTGCCGAATGAAGTTGGCGGTTATGTTGGATACTCGACTGAGGCCGGTAAATTATTAGACTTTGCGATTGGCCAATATGATATGTATACTCCAATTCAAATACTTCAGTATGTCTCAACGATTGCCAACGACGGTACTACCCTAAAACCACATCTTTTCAGTTATGCGACTGAAGTGAATTCTACGAATGTGGTAGCTTCTTATAAAAATCAGCTTGTATCGACGTTGAGTGGAAATCTGGATTATCTGGATCGCGTTCAACAAGGTTTCCGAGCTTGTGTCACTTCCGGAAACTGTGGTACTGCAATCAACGCTGTTTCAGAAAAAATCGCGGCCAAAACAGGTACAGCAGAGGTTGGTGATTCGACCAGTACTGCTTTGATTGGATATGGACCATATGATGATCCGAATATGGCGTTTGCTTGTGTTGCGCCGACTTCTTCAGATACAGGTTCGAATCTGCAAAGCAATATCTGTACGACGGAAGTGATGGGACCAGTATTAGAGAAATATTTTTCAATTATGAATGAAGAGTGACAGGAGATGTTTGTATTCAAATGATCGTTTGAAGAATAAGAAAAAGGGTGTCAATCAAAAATGAAAATGTCTCAAAAAAAGTGAAACATTAGCACCGATTTTC
>CBCTZR010000050.1:0-15495 GCA_965151435.1 uncultured Merdibacter sp.
TTCACGGGTCAAAACCTGTCGAATATTACTTACACATGATTGGTCACATTCCCTTTCGTTACAGCCTCTTTTACTAATTCTTATTTTACTGCATCTTTTAAAGATTTACTTGCTTTGAATTTAGGTGCTTTTGATGCAGGAATCGGCATCTTTTCTTTTGTGGCAGGATTGATTCCCATACGAGCAGGACGCTCTGTCACTTCAAATTTACCGAAACCGCTGATATCAGCTTTTCCGCCTTCTGCTAAGACGTTAGCAATTTCTTCAAAAACAGTATCTACAGCAATTGTTGCGTTCTTCTTGCTGATTTCTAACTTTTCTGCAACACATTCAACTAATGCTTTTTTGTTAATGATTTTGTCCATTGTATATTACCTCCATGTATTATAAATACATGAATATATTATCATTATCAATTTTAGATTTCAATATCTTTTTACCCTTTTTTCAAGAGCCCTAATCAGGTAAGAATAAATGTATTTTTCTAGGCTCAAAGCACGATTGCAATAACATTTCCCTTCCCTTTATTCACTAGTTTCGTTAAGATGTCCTGCAAGCGAACACGCGCCGCTTCTGGTATCAGAGACAGCTTTACATTTAAACCATCACGAATTAAATCAGATAGTTTTCTGCCAAAAATATCAGAATCCCAGATAGCTTCCTCATCTTTTCCTTCATCACGCAAAAGGTAGCGAATCAGCTCTTCACTTTGTTCTTTTGATCCGATGATCGGTTCAAAAGAGCTCTCTACATCCACTTTTATCATGTGAATACTCGGCGCGATTGCTTTTAGACGAACGCCATAACGACTGCCTTGTTTTACAATTTCCGGTTTGCTCAATGAAATATCATGAAGCGATGCGCTCGCAAAACCATAGCCTGTTTGTTTGACCATTTGCAAAGCGCTGGAAATCGTATCATATTCTTTTTTAGCTTTGCTAAAATCTTGCATTAAAGATAACAGTTCACCTTTGTCTTTTACATCGATACCGATGATTTCTTTCAACACTTGCTGATAAAGACCACTAATCGTATTAATTTCGACATTGACGATTCCCTCTCCTGTATCGATATCGGCTATATTACTTGATTCAATATATTCATTTTCATTCAGCAACTGTGTGATCATTTCCACTTCACGTAATTTTTCGATACTGGATATGCTATTTGCCAAGGTATCATTTACACTTCTTTTCAGCCAATGGTCATCATCTAAAATTGAAACCCAATTAGGCAGATTAATATTGATTTGTGATACAGGGAATTCATACAATGCTTCTCTTAAAATATGATGAACATCTTCCTGTGTCATCTGATTGACAGCAAGCGTTAAAACAGGTACGTCATAACGTTCCTTGAGTTTCTCAGAGACCATTTGTGCTGGGCCGGCAGTAGGAGCAGCGCTGTTTACAAGGATGATAAATGGTTTCCCAATCTTTTGCAGCTCTTCAATCACTTCTGCCTCAGCCTCTATATAAGCATCTCGTGGCAAGTCAGTAATCGTTCCATCAGTAGTCACTACGATACCGATCGTCGAATGATCACTGATCACTTTCTGTGTACCGGTCTTTGCAGCTTCATTAAATGGCACAGGTTCTTCGTCCCAAGGTGTACGAACCATGCGAATGCCTTCTTCATCTTTATAACCTTTTGCCTGAGAAATTACATACCCTACACAATCGACCAAACGTACATTGACATGAAAACCGTCTTCAAACGTAATAGTTGCAGCTGTATTCGGGATAAACTTTGGTTCTGTCGTCATGATCGTTTTCCCGACACCGGCTTGCGGCAGTTCATCAATCATACGCGCTTTTTCATATTCATCTTGAATATAAGGTATGACTGCTTGTTGCATAAAATTTTTGATAAATGTAGATTTTCCAACACGAACTGGTCCTACGACACCTAAGTATATATCGCCGCCTGTTCGCTTACCTATATTTTTTAGTAAATCGCTCGTATCCATAAAGTTCCTCCCTTAGTCATTTGTAACTTATGAGGAACCAAGAAAAAATATGCCTATGAAAATCGATGAAGACTTACTCAATATTGCCTACTTCTGCAAGTTGAAGCTGTGGATTTTGTTGTGTCGCCCATTTAATGCCCCAATTATTTGCGAAGATAATCAAATTTCTTCCCTTTAAATCACGTACGCGTTTCGATTCAGAAGTAAGATTGAGTGAATTTGGATCTAAACCTTCATTTAAGATCCAACGTACACACTGATAAGGCAATATTTCTAATTTGATATCAACATTATATTCACTTTTCAATCGTTGTTCTAACACGTCAAATTGAAGAACACCAACACCCCCGACGATAATCTCTTCCATGCCGATGTTAATTTCTTGAAAAACCTGAATAGCACCTTCTTGTGCAATTTGCGTAATTCCCTTTAAAAATTGCTTACGTTTCATCGTATCTTTTTGCGTAACTCTCGCAAAATGTTCCGGTGCAAAGGTCGGTATTTTTTGGAATTCAATTGACATGGAAGTATCGCATAAAGTATCTCCTATCGAAAAAATCCCAGGATCAAAAACGCCGATCACATCTCCTGCATATGCTTCCTCGATAATTTCTCGATCTTGTGCCATGAATTGTTGTGGTTGTGCTAGCTTGATTTTGCGATTACCCTGAATGTGTTTAACTTCCATTCCCTTTTCAAATCGACCAGAACAAATACGCATAAAAGCAATGCGGTCGCGATGTGCTTTATTCATATTTGCCTGTATTTTGAACACAAATGCAGAAAACTCTTCACACAAAGGGTCAATGATCTGATCGTCAAGCGTCTTTCTCGGTAAAGGAGACGTTGTCATATCCAAAAAATGTTCCAAAAAAGGTTGTACACCAAAATTGGTTAATGCACTTCCAAAGAAAACTGGCGTCAATTCTCCTTTAGATACGCGTTCAAGATCAAATTCTGAAGCAGCAATATCCAAAAGTTCACTATCTTCTTTTAATTTTGCAAAGAAGTGTTCACCAATCACTTCTACAAATGAATCATCTTCTAAAGTTCCTTCCGTCACTTCTGCCGCCTGCATTCCATGATCACCACCATGAAAAGCGATAATACGACGATGATCTCTTTCATAAACTCCTTTAAACTCTTTTCCAGATCCGATTGGCCAGTTCATCGCATAGGTTTCAATACCAAGCTCACTTTGTATATGTTCTAACAAAAGGAATGGATCCATCGCTGAACGGTCCATTTTATTAATAAAAGTGAAAACAGGGATGTGGCGTAACAAGCATACCTTGAATAGCTTCTTTGTCTGTGCTTCTACCCCTTTACTGGCATCGATGACCATAACAGCTGAATCAGCAGCCATCAGAGTACGGTATGTATCTTCACTGAAATCCTGGTGACCAGGTGTATCTAAGATGTTGATACAATAACCATCATATTCGAATTGCATCACAGAGCTGGAAACAGATATTCCACGTTTTTTTTCAATTTCCATCCAGTCACTAACCGCGTGCTTGTTCGTTTTTTTACCTTTTACAGAGCCTGCCTCTAAAATGGCACCACCATACAATAACAGTTTTTCGGTCAAGGTCGTTTTACCAGCATCCGGGTGAGAGATGATGGCAAACGTCCGGCGACGTTGGATTTCTTCAGCGATTGTCATTAAGATCCCTCCAAATCATAACGTTAGCAATTATAACATTTTCATCGTTTCATCACAATAAAAAAGCGTAGGAATACGCTTTTTTATGCCTCTGCTTTCAAATCTCTCAACATCAGATCCCGAGCAGATTGTCGAGGATCCTTATTCTCATATAAAACGCTATAGATTTCTGTGATGATCGGCATCTCAATATGCATTTTTTCAGCTAGTTCATGAGCTACTTTTGCTGTACGGACACCTTCTACTGTCTTTTTGTTATACTTCCAATATACTTGTGCATCATTTGCCTTTCCAATCTCATAACCTGCCTGGAAATTACGCGAATGAACACTAGAACATGTTACGATCAGATCACCAATACCAGTCAGCCCATTAAAAGTTTCTGGTTTACCGCCCATAGCAACACCAAAACGAATCATCTCAGCCAGTCCTCTTGTCATTAATGCTGCACGCGTATTATCACCATAACCTAATCCGCTGAGGACTCCGCTTGCCAATGCAATCGCATTCTTTAATGCAACACCAGTTTCACTGCCGATTTCATCATTACCAGTATAAACGCGTAGATATTCATTAGAGAAAAGCTGTTGGATCTTCTTTGCATCACCATCGTTCAATGAAACTGCACAGATGGCAGTCAGTAAGCGAATAACCACTTCTTCCGCATGACTTGGCCCGATCAAGGAAACAACACTGCTTAAATGATCAGGAGAAATCGTTTTCCGGATCACTTCGGAAATTCGTTCATTCGTCGTAGGATGAAAACCTTTGGAAGTATTGACCACGATCACCTTTTTTTGTAATAATGGATCGATTTGTAAACAAACGGATTCAATGGCGATGGTTGGAACACTCAATACGACAACATCTGCATCGGCAACTACCTGGATGTCCATCGTTGCATGAAGTGCTGGATTGAGATTCACATCCTCAAAGAACATCGAATTTTTATGATTGTTTTCTATATCATCAATCTGTTCTTTACAATTTCCATAGATCATTACATCTTGATGATTATCACAGAGTACTTGCGCCAAAGCAGTTCCCCAACTGCCGCTACCAATAACAATCGTTTTCATGTTTATCACCTAACCTCTTTCTCGCGCAATGATACGTATAGTCGTTCCCTCAAAACCAAAGGCTTCCCGCAAACGGTTTTCCAAGAAACGCTTATAGCTAAAATGGAGTAATTCTGGATCGTTGACAAATAAAACGATCGTCGGCGGACATACGCTTACTTGCGAAGCATAGTAGATTTTCAGACGTTTGCCATTATGCGGTTTCGGAGGATCCATCAGTTGTGCATCCATGATCACTTCATTCAACACATTCGTCTGGATACGCAATGCAGAATTATCATGAACTTGATCGATCAACGGTAAAAGCTGTGCAATGCGCTGTCTCTTTAAAGCTGATACAAAAACGATTGGAGCATAAGATAAATATAAGAATTGCGCACGTAGTTTCTTTTCGATTTCGGCCATCGTATGTGAATCTTTTTCGATAGTATCCCACTTGTTATAAACAAGAATCACACCTTTTCCAGCTTCGTGTGCATAACCAGCAACATGTTTATCTTGTTCACGCAAGCCACTTTCCCCATCCAAGACAACCAAAACAACATCACTACGTTCTATTGCGCTCATTGCTCGCATGATCGAATATTTTTCTACATTTTCATAGATCTTTCCGCGTTTGCGAATACCCGCTGTATCAATAATGACATAATCCTTTCCATCACTTCGAAAAGGGGTATCAATTGCGTCACGCGTCGTTCCTTCAATATCCGATACGATTACACGATCTTGATTCAAGATGGCATTGACAAGCGAACTTTTACCAACGTTTGGTCGTCCGATCAAACAAAAGCTAGTAATACCTTCATATGCATTCTTGTCATCATCCGGTAAAAGCTGAACAGCTTTATCAAGGATATCACCAATTCCAATGCCATGAACCCCTGAAACAGCGATTGGATCGCCAACACCTAAACTGTAAAAATCATAAAGATTATAAGATAACGATTGATCATCGATCTTATTCACGCCCAAGATGATCGGTTTATTTGCTCGCAATAACATACGGGCAATAAATTGATCATCGGAAGTCACACCATCTCTTCCATTGACTAAAAAGAGAATACAATCTGCTTCATCGATCGCAATTTCAACTTGCATTTGTATCTCCTGTTGAAATGGTTGATCAGCAATCTGAATACCACCTGTATCAATCAATTGAAATTCCCTTGTAAGCCATTCGACTTTCCCATAAATGCGGTCCCTTGTAACTCCCGGTGTATCTTCCACAATACTTTTCCGTTCACCGATCAAGCGATTAAAGATCGTCGATTTTCCTACATTCGGTCGTCCGACTATCGCTAATATTCCTTTTTTCATCGGACATCCTCCTTATTTACTTATAGATGCAAGCATTTTTTCTATTGCAGTCTTCACTTCTTCTATACTCATTTGTGAAGTGTCAAGCTCAATGGCATCTTCAGCCTTTTTTAAAGGTGAAATCAAACGATGCGTATCTTGATAATCACGCTTTTTGATATCTTCATAAATCGTCTCATAGTCCGCATCAATTCCTTTTTGGATATACTCGTCATAGCGCCGTTTTGCACGCGCTTCTACGCTTGCCACCATAAATACTTTTAGCTCTGCATCCGGCAATACGACTGTTCCGATATCCCTGCCATCCATGATATAACCTTTGTTTTTAGCAATTTCCTGTTGCATCTTTACCAGACGTTCACGAACGCAAGGAAAGACACTGACGTTAGAAGCAAGCATAGATACTTGATTTTGACGAATTTCTTTAGAAACGTCTTCTCTGTTGATAAAGACATGTCCCTCACTGTCAAAATCGATATGCATTGCATCGATCATAGCTGCTAACGCTTCTTCATCTTTTTCGTCAATCCCCTGTCGAATCGATTGATAAGCGACACAACGATACATCGCTCCTGTATCCAGATGTGAATATCCGAGCTGTTTTGCTAATAATTTTGCAATCGTGCTCTTCCCAGCAGCACTTGGTCCATCGATTGCTATATTGATCTTCATATACATCTACATTCCTTTCTATGGCATCCTGTGCAAAACACAGGCCGTCTTAAAAGAAACCACCTGCTTCTTTCAACCAATAAACGGTGATTCCGATTACTGCGATTAATGCAATGACCAACACGAGTAAGATGATATTTAAGATACGATTTGATTTTGATACTTTTGCGTGCAGATTGCTCAGTTCGTCTTCATAATCATCCATCTGCATTCGGATCTGTGCAGTCTCCGCAATCAAGCGTTCCTCATTTACAAATGTGTCTTCTATCTTCGTCTTTTCATCATCCGTTTGTTCCTCTTCAAAGTGCTCAGTTTCAACCACTTTTGTTTCCGAGAGATCTTCGCTCTCTTCTTCCAACAAATCAGGATGTGATTCTGTTTCCATTGCTTCCGGTGTGTTCTTAATAGGAGGTGTCACTGGATTGATACGTGTCAGCGGCACATCTTGCGTTTTTTCTTCTTGCTGCTGTGTTGCATGTAAGGATTCATCATTCACATTTGCAGCATCTTCTTCAAACAGTTTATCCATCTCAGCCTGAAGTTCATCATGAGAAAGCGATTGCGTATATGCAACATCAGCATCATCCTCTTTCTCTTTTTTCTCAAAAACTTCATTGCGGATCGCATCATAATGCTGTGTGCGTCGACGACGATTTTCAGGATCTAATTGAAGTAAAATATCAATTTGTGTATTGTCGCTTAATCGAGTTCCTTTTTCCATATTATACTCTTTTACCTCATTGAGGAAATCATCTAAATACTCATTGTGAAAGGTCTCTTTCCCCGTATCATATGTCGGATTTACATCGATTTCTTTTGAAAAACGCAAAGGTTTACGAGAATGCTTACTTTCCTCTTCTTTAATTGCATCGTTTGTCTGTTCAATATCCATCAATTGTTTTTGCAATTCAACCGGTCCGATGGATGGTTTAGATGAAACGCTGTTTTGATCAACAGATTCACGCAACTGTTTATATTTTTCAACACGAGATAATTTTTCCATAATAAAAGCCTCCGCTTCCAGTATATTATAGCATAACTTATTAAAAGTTTTTATAAATTTTAAACACGTGACAAAACCTGCACAAAGAGATCTTTCCTCAAAAAGAGAGGAGAAGCAATCCAACTTGCTTAACCCCTCTCTCCTTTTCTTCTTTTTCCATACGGTTAAAGACTAACGTTATTATTTTGCTCTACCGGAATACTTACCATCAGATGTATTGACGATGATGACCTCGTCTTGGCTGATAAACAATGGCACTTTTACCTGTAAACCAGTTTCCAGAACAGCGTTTTTCATAGCGCTTGTTGCTGTATCACCTTTTACTGCACCTTCACATTCAACAATTTGCAAACTCACCTTATCCGGCAAGATCACTCCTAAAATCTCTCCTTCAAACATCGATATATTGACATTATCATTAGGTTTTAAAAATTTGCGTTCCCATTTTAGATTCTCTGCAGGAATTTCAATCTGTTCATATGTCTCATTATCCATAAAAACCAAAGAATCTTCTGTATCATACAGATACTGCATTTCTTTTTTATCAATTTGGGCAGGCTGTATTTTCTCACCACCACCCCAAGTGAGTTCTACGTTTGCACCACTGCGTAAATTACGTACCTTAGCTTTTACCACCATTGCTGAACGGGCTGTTTTGTTTTGATTTGCATCAAGAACAACATAGATCTCCCCGCCCTGCTGTATTGTCAGACCTGGTTTCAAATCATTTGAACTAATCATTGTATATCATATCCTTTCCATCATTTATACCGTCTATAATTTTAAAGGATTTGCGTAGTTTGTCAATTTTTTCTTAATTGGATTTATTTTTTTTCTCAAAAAACATGATTTTATACATCAAATCGTGTAAATACTTCATTAATTTAATGTAAGGGTTTACAATTTTTGCAAGCTGTGTTACTATATTTATAAGAAATAATTCTATTTCTTAGCTATGGTATTGGCTCTATCATAGTTGAGTGTCATGTGCGGCATTCCTTCCTTGGCACATGATACAAGTTTATTCATATCGATTCCTTTCGATAAACCTAGTGAAAAGTCCTGAAAAGGACTTTTCATTTTTTATGAATAAACTGTTAGAATTGTCCCAAACTTTATCCATTTTCATTTCATTTTAAAAAGCGATAATAAAAAGGATCAACTTCCATCCATATAGAAATTGATCCAAGCTGTGATTTTTGTTTATTCTTTTTCTTTGATATATGAGTCAATTGCTGCTGCACCGACTTTTCCTGCACCCATTGCTAAAATGACAGTTGCTGCACCGGTTACTGCATCACCGCCGGCATACACACCTTCCCTGGTAGTTTGACCATTTTCATCTGTGATCAGACAACCTTTACGATTTGTCTCTAAACCTTTTGTCGTTGAACGAATCAAAGGGTTTGGTGAGGTTCCGATGGCCATGATCATACAATCGATATCTTCGATAAAATTGCTGCCGGCAATTTCTACTGGACGTCGACGACCACTGGCATCTGGTTCTCCCAATTCCATTTTAACACATTCGATGCCGCAGACCCATCCTTCCTCATTTCCTAAAACACGCACAGGATTCGTTAATAAGTTAAATTCGATTCCCTCCTCCATCGCGTGTTCGACTTCTTCTTTACGGGCTGGTAATTCTTCCATGCTTCGGCGATAGACAATCGTTACTTCATCCACACCTAAACGCTTTGCGCATCGAGCAGCATCCATCGCAACATTACCACCGCCAACGATCACTGCACGTTTAGCATGTTGAATCGGTGTATCCACACCTTCACGATAGGCTTTCATTAGATTACAACGCGTTAAAAATTCATTAGCAGAATAAACGCCTTTTAAGTTTTCTCCCGGCATACCCATGAAATTAGGAAGACCTGCTCCACTGCCTACGAATACAGCTTCATATCCTTGTTCAAAGAGATCATCAACAGACTCACTGCGTCCGATGACCACATTGGTCTGGATATCTACACCCATTTTACGCAAACCGTCAATTTCATGATTCACGATTGCTTTAGGCAAACGAAATTCTGGAATTCCATACATCAACACGCCTCCGGCAACGTGCAATGCTTCGAATACAGATACCTGATAACCTTTTTTTGCTAAATCTCCCGCGCAGGTTAACCCCGCAGGTCCGGCACCGACAACTGCAACTTTGTGATCGTTGAGTTGAGGTTTTTCGATTTCTTCGGTAACATTTTCACGGTACCAGTCTGCTACAAAGCGTTCTAAGCGACCGATTGCGACGCTTTCTCCTTTTTTTCCACGAACACACTGACGCTCACATTGTGTTTCCTGTGGACATACGCGTCCGCAAACAGCTGGAAGCGAGCTGGTTTCTCTTATAATATGATAGGCTTTTTCAAATTCTCCATCTTTGACCGCTTGAATAAAATCAGGAATATTGACAGAAACTGGACAACCGCTAATACAAGGTTTTGTCGGACAGTGCAAGCAGCGTTGTGCTTCTTCCATCGCTTGTTCTTTCGTATATCCCAGTGCAACTTCTGTAAAATTAGAGCGACGCTGCATTGGATCTTGCACAGGCATTTCAACTTTCTTCAATGACATATTCGGCATGATTATGCAACCTCCTTTTTGAACAGATTACACGTATCTTCACGTGCTTTGGTTTCAAATGCGCGATATGCGCTATTACGAGCCATCGTCTCATCAAAATCAACTAGATGACCATCAAAATCCGGTCCGTCAACACATGCAAATTTCATTACACCGCCCACGCTCAATCGGCAACAACCACACATGCCTGTACCGTCGATCATAATCGGATTCATGCTGACAACCGTCTTAATACCATATTTCTTTGTCAAAAGACAAACAAATTTCATCATAGGAAGCGGCCCGATCGCAATGACCTCATCGAATTGTTCACCTTGTTGGATCAATTCCTCCAATACGTTGGTCACTAAACCTTTCGTTCCTGTGCTTCCATCATCACTCACAAGATAAGATTTGTTTGAAACAGCCGCAAACTCTTTTTGCAGGATTACCAGATCTTTATTGCGGAAACCGGAAATCACTGTAACATCGCTACCATTATTGTATAATGCTTTCGCAGTAGGATAAGCGATCGCACAACCAACGCCACCGCCGATCACACATACTCTTTTTAATCCTTCAACTTCACTCGGCTTTCCTAACGGGCCGACAAAATCCATTATGGTATCTCCAACTTCGAGTTGATCCAACAACATCGTTGTCTTCCCTACCACCTGAAAAATAATAGTGACTGTCTCATTTTCGCGATCATAATCCGCAATCGTCAATGGAATGCGTTCCCCATCTTCATGAACACGTAAAATGATGAACTGTCCTGCTTGTGCTTTTTTTGCGACCATCGGAGCTTTTACGACCATTCGCGTAACGCTTGGATTTAACCTTTCTTTTTCTATAATTTGATACATTGTGATCCTCCTTTCGATTCACCTATATTTTATTTTACTATCTTTTTTTACAGCGCTCAAGTTTTTCTAAAAGAGATTCTCTCCTAGGATCTTGCGTAAGCATCCCAACAGCTCAGTTGCATCTATTAGATCAATCTGTCCGGGTGCACTGCTGCCACAAACATTCACAAAGCTAACACATGAACCAAACAGCTTGCCAATCAAGCGACTGATTGCTCCCATTGATCCCATCGACATTGTAATCAGTGGTTTCATCGAGCAAGAGGAAACGATAGCGCTTGCTTGTAACAAAGCAGCAACATCGGCTGGTTCTTTCGGCATCACAGCTAATTTAATGATATCTGCTTTGCTTTCTGCCATCTTTGTCAACTGTTCACACATTGATGAAACTGATGGTGTCCTCATGAAGTCATGAGCGGATATGATCACTTTACAACCATTTGCATGAGCGATATCGATCAACGTTTCATAAATTGAGTGACCAACTTGATATTCCACATCGATAAGGTCAGCCAATTGTGTTTGCAACACCCAAGAATAGCGCTCCACATATGTTGTCATATCGGCATCGAAGGCACCACCTTCCTTCTTCGTTCGAATCGTCACCAACAACAGTTTCTCTTTTAAAGTCGTTCTTAACATAACCAGAAGTTCTTCTAATTGCTTCTTTGTAATACGTTCCTCGAATTGATCTAATCGCCATTCAACCATATCGACTGTACTTTCCTGAATTTTCTGCGCTTCTTCCAATAGCTGTGATTGATTTTTAGCAACCATTGGTGCACATAATAATAAGTGGCCATCTCCTATCGTCTGTTCACGAATTTTCAGCATTTGCATAAATACACACCTCATTAAGAACATATACAGTATAACGGAAATGCAAAGAGAATTTCAATCTCAAACTGTAACAATTTTCAAAATTTAATGAAAATTGTTGAAATATTTTCTCAAAAAGCTTGCATTTTTTATATTTATGCAGTATTCTATACGCATCAGGAGTGATTTACATGCATATTCAAACAAGTACTGTTTTTTATTTTTACTTTCAATAGCCTCAAAAAAACCAAGGCGTCGCATTGAGCATTTGGAATTTTTTTGAGGCATTTTAAAGCATCGGACCTATTCAGTAGATGCTTTTTTTGTTCGCAATGCAAACATTTCTGTTTAGTGAGGAAGGATATGAAAATGAAACGTTATGGTTTAATTGGCGAAAAACTATCTCATAGTTTTTCAAAAGAGATCCATGAAGCGATTGCAGATTATAACTATGATCTGATTCCGCTTACAAAAGAGGAATTTCCACTTTTTATGGAGGAACGCAATTTTTCCGCAATCAACGTAACGATCCCCTACAAAAAGAAAGTCATCCCTTATTTGGATGAGATCGATGAAGCCGCTAAACGAATCGGTGCAGTCAATACGATCGTAAATCATGATGGAAAGTTGATCGGCTTCAATACGGACTATACGGGTTTCTTGTACATGGTACATAAGCACAATGTTCAAATGAAAGGAAAAAAAGTAGTGGTGCTTGGTAATGGTGGTGCAAGTGCTGCGATCTGTGCTGCAGTTGAACATGAACAAGCAAGTCAGATAATCATCGTTGATATTGTTGTAGGAAACGGAGCTATTTCCTATGAGTCGTGTTTTGAACAACATCTGGATGCACAGATTATCATCAATACCTCCCCTGTCGGTATGTATCCTAAAACAGGTCAATCACCAATCGATCTCTCTTTATTTCATCGTTTAGAAGCAGTGATGGATGTCGTCTATAATCCGTTGACGACAAAACTTGTTCTAGATGCTAAAAAACGCAATCTAATCGGAGTAAATGGACTTGAGATGTTGATAGCACAAGCAAAACAAGCGGTCGAGCATTTTTTGAATAAACCTTTCGATGATGCGTTGATCGATACGCTTTATCAAAAAATCCGTAAAGAACGTTCCAATATCGTTTTAATTGGTATGCCAAGTGCCGGAAAAACCACAATTGGCCAACAACTGGCAACTGCCTTGAAGAAAGAACTGATCGATATGGATAGCTATATCGCCCAGCAAGAAAAGATGGATATACCAGCTATTTTTGCACAAGGTGGAGAGCCGTTTTTCCGGGCGAAGGAAACGCAAGCAGCAGTTTCTCTTTCAAAGCTGAATGGAAAAGTAATCGCTACTGGCGGAGGTATTATCAAGCATCCGATCAATATGGACTATTTAAAACAAAATGGGATCGTTTGTTTTATCGATCGACCTTTGGATCAATTAACAACTTATGATCCAAACCGACCACTATCGAGCAGTCCGGAAGCAGTTGCTCGTCTGTATGAAGAAAGAATTGAGCTCTATCGAAGATATGCTGATTATATCATTGAAAACAATGAAGATATAACGAGCTGTGTAGAAGCTATCAAAAAATATGTAGAGTAAAGGAGAATAACTATGATTATATCAATTAAAAAGAATGCAAATCCAACAGAAGTACAAGCCCTTATCAAGGCAATTGAAGCAAAGGGAGTAAAAGCAGTTGAAATTCAAGGATCTGAATATAACGTTTTTGGATTAACTGGTGATACTTCCATTATAGATGAAAAAGCGATTAAAGCATATCGTTGTGTAGAAAGCGTTGTACGCGTACAAGCTAAATACAAATTGGCAAATCGCATGTTCCATCCAGAGGACACTGTCATTGATGTCAATGGTATCCGCATTGGAGGAAACGAAAAGATCGTCGTAATCGGCGGCCCTTGTGCGGTTGAAAACAAAGAAATGATTATCCATTTGGCAAAAGAAGTAAAAGATGCTGGCGCAGTCATGCTACGAGGAGGTGCATATAAACCTCGTACTTCCCCATACTCTTTCCAGGGAATGCGTACTGAAGGAATCTTAGCAATGGTGGAAGCGCGCAATCAGACTGGCCTACCGATCGTTACAGAACTGATGGGAGAAGCACAGATTGAAGAATTCGAAAAATACGTTGATATTATTCAAATCGGTGCACGAAATATGCAAAACTTTGAATTATTAAAAGAAGTTGGAAAACGAACCACAAAACCTATTTTATTAAAACGCGGTTTTTCAAACACAATCGATGAATGGATCATGAGCGCAGAGTATATCATGGCAAACGGTAATCCAAATGTAATCTTCTGCGAACGCGGTATACGTACGTTCGAAACAGAGACAAGAAACACGTTAGATTTAAGTGTAATTCCAATTATTAAAGAAAAGACGCATCTTCCAATCATCATCGATCCTTCGCATGCTACCGGTGACTGGAAATTAGTCGAAGCAGTTTCTTTGGCTGCGGTAGCAGCTGGTGCTGATGGACTGATCATTGAAGTACATGATAATCCTGAATGTGCATTGAGTGATGGTGCACAATGCTTAAAACCGAAGAAATTCAAACAGTTGATCGAAAAAGCAAGAAGAATTGCAAATGTCGTAGGTCGGGACATTTAGAAAACAAGAAAAAGGTTTAGTCATGGAGGTCCTCCTTAAAGTTAGACAAAAAGTTTAACTTATAAAGGTCGGGACACATACTGACTAAACCTTTTTATTATAAACAAACCATGTCAATCAGATTTTTGCACCAAAGCGATGCGTTCTTTATAATCCGGCATATAAGTAGCGATCAAACGATAAAATTCTTTGGAATGATTCGGATGAATAAAATGAATAAACTCATGCAAGATGACATATTCGATAAATTCGACAGGATAATGAATCATCCGTTTGTTCAAAGTAATCAAATGTTGCGAAGGTTTACAATTTCCCCATTGGGATTTCATGTAACGAAGCTTGATCTGCGGCATCATGATCTGTTGTGCTCTCAATCGTTTGCATGTCAATAAAGCGATATCATAAAAGATATCATGACAAAGCTGATCCAAGTAGTCCTGAATCAGCTTATCACATTGTTCTTTCTTTTCATATTGGACATAAAATGTATCATCGCTATAATAAACCAATGGATGCTTGCTACAAATCCGCCGGATACGCAATGACTTCCCTAAAAGCTGAATGTGATTCTCTTCGATCAAAGCTGGTTTATGGTGAATGGAGCACTGCTTTTTTTTGATCCAGTCCTCTTTCTGCATGATAAATGCGTCGATCGTTTCTTTTGTGACAAATGGATTCGCACTGACGGAAATCTCCCCCTTGCTATTAATCCGTAAATTTATATTTTTCACTTGTTTGTAAAATAAGGTATACATTATAGTACCCGATTTACCTTTTACAATCCTATCTTCCCTTTCCAAGATCCATCACCAACTTGCTATTGTGTCATATATTTTAGCATAAGTTCTAATAAAACTGAACTATACATTTACAATTTTCCTAAAACATCC
>CBCTZR010000051.1:0-15260 GCA_965151435.1 uncultured Merdibacter sp.
CATATTTTTATGCACCTCTTATATCCATCATTAATCTTAACTTAATGATATTGGGGAATTTCCCATTTTTTTTAACAGCTTCCTATTTGACCTCCATCAATTCGAATGATCGTATTATTGATAAAATCCGCTTCATCGCTGATCAAAAATTTCACTAAATACGCTACTTCTTTCGGGTCGCCATACCGTTTGACCATGATCTTCTCTATTTCTTCTTTCAGAAATTGTTCATCATAGCCATCCAGCTCATTCTCTGTACCTATGAATCCCGGCGCAACCGCATTTACATGAATATAAGGACCAAATTCAAAGGCAAGATTATGTGTCATAGAAATCAATGCAGCTTTAGAAGCATCATAATCGATACACA
This sequence comes from uncultured Merdibacter sp., assembly GCA_965151435.1. GTDB lineage: Bacteria > Bacillota_I > Bacilli_A > Erysipelotrichales > Erysipelotrichaceae > Merdibacter. The sequence goes on from CBCTZR010000051.1 coordinate 371, forward strand.
TCGGATAATATGTATTGATTCCATTGGTAGAAGCGATATTGATGATCCGCCCGTATTCTTGTTCCAGCATATGGTGTGCAACTCGCTTGCTGCAGTTAAACGCACCAACAACGTTGACATCTAGCGTCCGTCTGAATTCTTCCGCATTTTTCAGATGGAATAAATTCGACAGATCGATCGCAGCGTTATTGATCAGAATATCCACACCACCTAGTTTTTCTTCCACTTCACCAATCATCTGATCCACTTGTTCAGCATCACTGACATCTGCACAAATCGTTAGACAACGTACCCCATATTCAGTGAGAATCTTCTCTTGCAAATCCACAGCTGCCTGTTTCGAAGTACGATAATTGATGACAATGTCATAGCTATTCTTTGCGAGTTCCAAAGCGATCGCTCTACCGATGCCACAGGCGCCTCCTGTGATCAAAACAACTTTATGCATCATTTGAAAAAGAAGAGCAATTAAGCTCTTCCTGCATATTTTCCATCCGTTGAAAATACAACGATCTTTTCACCTGGTTCGATAAACTGTGGAACTCTCAGCGTTAAACCAGTTTCCGTCACTGCATCTTTGGTCTGATTCGATGGAGCACCTTTGATTGCCGCATCCGTTTCAGCAATTACCAATTCCACTTTTTCTGGAACGGAAACTGCTAACAGTAAGCTTTCAAAGAACACCAGTGAAACTTCAGCACCTTCAACGATAAAGTATTTATTGAATCCTACTTGCTCTTCCGTCAATTCATATGTTTCATATGTCTCCATATCCATGAAGTAATATGTGGAATCTGCGGAATACGAATACTGTGCTGTCTTCTTAGAAATATTTGCCTGTTCAAATTTAGTAGAAGCATTAAAATTTCTTTCCTGTGTATTTCCAGTTTTCAGATTCTTCATCTTTGTTTTTAAGATTGCTGCACCTTTTCCTGGTTTTACATGTTGAAAATCTAATACTTGCCAAGGATCACCGTCTACGATCAGCGTTAATCCAGTTCTAAAATCACCTGCAGAAATTGCCATACTATTCACTCCTATTTCTTACGTCATTTTTCACTTTATATTTTATCAGTTCTCAGCGATATCCTCAAGATTTTATCAGAAGATCGATAATTTTTCCTCTTCTTTATGCGATTTGATGTACTTGGTCCACTTGATATAGCCATACGTCGTATTGGTAAAATAACCGAGTTTCAAGATCAGTAATACGAACTGTCCCGAAATGATATTGATCGCCGCTTCTAAAGCTGCACAGATATACCAAGCGATCCACTGTTCACGGAAGCGGAAAAAGATAAACAATCCGTTAGCAATACCAACTGCAGAAGCACAAGCATCAATATAGATCACTGCTGTCTCAATCGTCTGATTGTTATAGAAATCCGTTGCAATATCCAAACCGCTGATCAGATAACCGATAACCAGCGTCCAGACAACGATTCCAGAGATGACCAGCACTTCCTGCCATCCTTTTAATCGACGAACGACAGTTAATTCTTCTTCATCCTGATCTTTATGTCTTGACCAGTTGATGTAGCTAATAATGTCAATTGGCAACCAGAAGAACAAAGTCGTTGCTAAGGTCGCAAAACGATACATCAATACAAGCGAGATCACGATCTCTACGATTTCCACGAATACCGAAACAAGGAAATTATAACGCGACTGTTTTGAAATGAGCAGTTCACACAGAATATTTAAGAAGGTATCTAATAGATACAACCACATGATGATGATTCCATTGACACCATTCGCACTTTCCTCTGGGAATAGTACTGAGAAGATCGTCGCCAATACCATGATCGATAAGAACCACGATTTTTCATACGTCGTAAACTGTCTTGCAAATAATGTCATGATCAACAAAGATAATACAAGAATGACAGATGCATTGGCAAAGTTGAAGATCGGCATGCTCTGATTTGCCATTAACTGTTCAAAGGCATGCTGAGCTTCTTCCTGGGTCACATCTTGATGATCAAAAAACAGTGTAGTTCCATCTGCCCCTTCAAACTCATAAGCTGTGATCGTTTCACTATCCAGCTGTTCATACTCCTCATACGTATATGTGACAACCAGTTCCTGATCATTGTATCGATACGTTACATCACAGACTGTATTTTCTTCTCCATCATAGTCTTCTAAGCTCGTATCACGTTGCATCTCCACGCTCTGTACATATTTGATTTCCCCCACATCTGAATGAATATGCGCAAAGCCAACACCGAATGATACGATTGAACCGATCACAAGAATAGCTAAGATGATTCCTTCGATCATCCGCACCGTTTTATTTGGTTCAATATTCTTTTGAAAAAAACGAATCATGTTCCTAATTTCCCCCTCCATCATAGAAAACAACAATTGCTGATCTCAATTCCTGCATTATTATAATAAATTTTCTTCTTTTTGTAAATTTTACGATCACTTCTGACCCATATCTTCAAACAAAGAAACTAGATATTTTCTGAAAACGATTGATCAGCCAATCAAAATGTCCCCCTTTCGAACGATTTTCACGAACCTCCTTCTTCACTCAAAATCGACTTTTAACAATCTGTTCTTTTCATCTATAAAAAAGAGTCTCTCTTTAATCAATTCTTATTACAGAACGGTCAAAGTATAAAGCATACGAAATTAAATAGATAATGAAGCTGGCATTACATCGTGGTTTTCTGTTAGAAACTCACTTTCAATTTATACTCAACATATCCTATTGAAGATACAAAAATATCCTTTTTTCTTTTCTAAATTCATCATTTATTGATAAAATGAAGTTAGGAAAACGTTTATATCAAGGAGGATGATTTACAATGGCAAACAGAATCATGTTAAATGAAACGTCTTATCATGGAAGCGGAGCAATTCAGGAAATTGTCAATGAAGCCAAATCCAGAGCATTCAAAAAAGCATTTGTTTGTTCAGACCCTGATTTGATCAAATTCGGCGTCACAGGAAAAGTGACCGATCTATTGGAAAAGGCTGATCTTGATTATGCAATTTACTCCGATATCAAAGCAAATCCAACGATTGAAAACGTCCAGAATGGGGTGGCCGCATTTAAGGCAGCACAGGCGGATTACATCATTGCAATCGGTGGCGGTTCTTCCATGGATACAGCAAAAGCAATCGGCATCATTATCGCAAATCCACAATTTGAAGATGTTCGCTCTTTGGAAGGCGTAGCTCCAACGACGAAACCTTGCGTTCCGATCATTGCGGTTCCGACCACAGCAGGTACGGCTGCTGAGGTGACGATCAACTATGTCATTACAGACGTAGAGAAAAAGAGAAAATTCGTCTGTGTAGATCCGCATGATATGCCAGTGATCGCCATCGTTGATCCAGATATGATGGCTTCGATGCCAAAAGGGTTAACTGCTTCTACCGGAATGGATGCCTTGACACATGCTATCGAAGGATTCACGACAAAAGCCGCATGGGAGATGACCGATATGTTCCACTTAAAAGCGATCGAGATCATCAGCCGCTCGTTACGCAGTGCAGTTGCCAATGAAAAAGAGGGTCGTGAAGGCATGGCCTTAGGACAATATATCGCCGGTATGGGCTTCTCCAACGTCGGTTTGGGAATTGCGCATTCCATGGCACATACACTAGGCGCTGTTTACGATACGCCACATGGTGTTGCCTGCGCGATGATGTTGCCAATCGTCATGGAATACAATGCGGAATGCACGGGAGAAAAATATCGAGACATTGCCAAGGCGATGGGAGTAAAAGACGTAGACTCCATGTCATTGGAGGAAGCTCGAAAAGCAGCGGTGGATGCGGTTGCGCAATTATCGATCGATGTAGGCATTCCTACAAAGCTAGAAGCTTTGAAAGAAGAAGATCTTGATTTCTTGGCAAAATCAGCTTACGATGACGCTTGTGCACCAGGAAATCCAAAAGATGCCAGCATTGAAGATCTAAAAATGCTGTTTAGAAAATTGATGTAAGAAAAGACTGACCTCAGTGTCAGTCTTTTCTTTCTATAGCAGATTCACCTATTGATTCCTTTTATCAAATGCACATAATAAGAAGCAATCATCAACATGAACAAAGATACTAAAATTCGATTCCCCATGCTTTGATGTGCAGCAAAAACAACGTAGATACTAAGTCCAGAGAATATTCCAATAACGATAATCGATACAAGAACCGCTGTGAATAATCGTACCCAACGTGGTATCTTGCTTGTATGTGCTGGATTCATCAATCCTAAAAATATCATTTTATACAAGAAATCCATCACGCTCTCCCCTAATTACTTTCCTTAAACTTCTGTTTTTTTACTCTATAGCTTATGACATTTAAGTTTGTTAGAAGTATAGTCTTTCTTAAATATAAAGTAAATAGGATACAAGTACTATGACAAAAATGTAATAGAAATAAACATATACTGAGCATACAGTTGAAGTAAACATCTAATCATTTCAAAATAAAAGTCATCCTCTTGCTCTTCAATTCTATTCTCAATTAATAATTAAGGAGCCTATTTTGCAACAATAACTGAAAGATCAAAAACAATAAAAGCAAAACAGTATTTCCACAATGGAGATATACTTTATACTGTTTTTAAGCTTTCTTTTCATCAAGGTGATTATTTTCACATGATTCCATTCATTTTCGTAGATGCTATCGTTTCTAAAAGCTACGATTCCTTCTGCTAATAGTCACTATAAATTAGCAGATGAATTCTTTTATTTCATAATTGCTAGTATTAAGATCTATCTTAGTAGCACGCAATGTAAATGTAAAAATAGCGCCCTTTGGTATATTATCCGATACGTAGACCACTCCTCCATGAGCTTCTACGATCGATTTACACAAAGATAGCCCTAATCCTACACTTTTTTTACTATCAGCTATCCTATTATTCAACGTATAAAACTTTTTAAAGATTTTTGTTTTTTCTCCATCAGGAATTCCTTCCCCATTGTCACGGACTTCAATAAAAACCATTTGATCCTTTTGATAACATACAATATCGATCGTTGAGCCAACAGGTGTATATTTAATTGCATTATCCACCAAGTTTATGATCACTTGTATGATCAATCGAGCATCCATATCTGCCATTAAATAATCATCTTTTATATCCACCTTGATTTGATACTTTTTCTTTTCGCGATTTACATGTGCTAACGCTTCGTTAACGATATCTTCGATCATCTGCGGTTCTATTTTTAATTTCATTTTTCCATCTTCCATTTTAGTAATGGCTAATAGATTTTCAACTAAATTAATCAACCATAAAGAATCATCATATATATCGGCATACAAGCTTCTTCTCTTTTCTTCACTCAATTGATTCTCACCATTCAATAAAATATCCGAATTCCCATAGATGGATGTCAAAGGTGTTCTTAAATCATGTGAAATAGAACGTAGAAGATCGGATCGAAACTGTTCTTTCTTCATCGTATAAATTGCTTCATTCTTTTCTTGCATGTTTTTTATGTTCTCTAAAGATAATGCAATCTCACCTAATATCGCTAACAGAATGCGATTTTCAAGAGAATCTAATCGAGTGTTCTTCAAATCGATTCCAATAACTCCATGTACGGTTTTACCTTTTCGTATTGCATAATAAAGGCACTTTGCATCCGATAAATATCTAGTCGTTGCCCCTGCGTGCTTATTATGAATGGCAACCCATTCTGCAACTCCCTTTTCATTTGAATATTCTTGAATGTTGCTTTTCTCATCAATAGACACAAACAAGGAGTTATTTAATTTATTATTTTCTACTGTATAATAAATAATATTTCTTTTTAACAATTCTGATAGTCTCTTACAACCACAATTGATCACTTCCTGTTCGGAAGAATACTGTTGAAAGGCTTGATTCGTTTCTAATAAAATTTTGGATAGATAAGCCATATTCGCAGAGGTATATGCATTATGCTTAATTCGACTTGTCAATGTACTTGTCATAAATGCAACAACGATCATGATAAAAAAAGTCATTACATAAGAAGAATCATAAACAGATAAACTCATTGTTGGAAATGTAAAACAAAAATTAAATAATAATACACTTGCTAAGGTAGATAATACACTATAGACTCGATTAGAAGTTAACAAAGCTATCAAAAGAATCCCTAAAATATAAATCATAATAATATTTGAATCATGAAATCTCATAGCAAAAAAGAAATATCCCATGATCGTACAAAGCAAAAGAATCAAGATACTGATGATGATGTCACGGTAATGGACTTTCTCATAAAGAATAATTTTAGGGATTTTTGATTTTACTTTGACAGGAATGACCAATACTTCAACATTGTTTGCTTGTTCTAAGATCTGCTCACTTAACGACCGATGAAAAGGCCATCTTTTTTCGTATATGCTTTTACCTACAATGATCTTTTGTATCTTATAAAGATTTGCATATTGAATAATTTGATTCACAACATCATCAGCATAGATTATTTCGATTTCAGCATTTAAACGGCTAGCAAATTCAATATTTTTATCTAACTGTCGTCGTTCTTCCTCTTTTAGTTCTTGTTTTGTATTTGACACATAGATCGCAACAAATTTTTCGTTATTCTGAAGCAATCGATGTGCACTTTGAATAACTTGAATATTGGAAGGAGATGGAGATAAGCAGACTAAAATCGTATCCTTCATATTAATGACCTCTTTTTCAAATTAAACGATACGAACCATTTTATATCCAACACCAATATGTGTTTGAATGTATTTCTCATGACTCTTTTTTTCGATTTTTTTCCTTAATGAAGTTAAATATACCCGTAAAGAAGATAAATCTGAATCGATAGCATTCACCCACACTTTATCTAAAATATATTGATGTGTTAATACCTTTCCTACATTTTTCGCTAATAAACAAAGTAAATTATACTCTATTGGCATCAGATGAATCTCTTCTCCTGCTACAAATACGGATTGAGAAACATAATCAATTTTTAATAATCCATTTGTAAAAACATGTTCTTCCTCCACTGGCTTATTATCTAAATATTGTGTTCTTCTTAAAGTTGAGCGAACTCTAGCCAGAAGTTCTTCCACATTAAATGGCTTTGTTAAATAATCATCTGCTCCTTCATCTAAAGCATTGATTTTATCTTCATCATTGCTACGTGCACTGATAACAATGATCGGTGTAGTAGAAAAGGTTCGGAATTTCTTTATGATTTCTACCCCATCAATATCTGGCAAGCCTAAATCAACAAGAACCATATCATATGAATGTGTTGATAACAATAATAACGCTGACGTTCCATTTGATGCTACTTCATAAGCATAACCATGTGTCTGCAGTGCTGTTGAAACCAAATTTCGAATCGCACCTTCATCTTCAATTATTAATATTTTGACATCACTATTCATATTATCATCCCTTCGATTAGATTTGTTTTATATTATAACACTCACAAATACCGTATTGAAGATAGAACTATAAAAACAGCAGAGAACCCAATGGATAGATTCTCTCACTAAAACTTTTAACCTTTCACCTCTTTAATTAAATCTAGATTTAATTCTAAGACATTCACTGTTTCTTCTCCAAATATTCCAAATAATTTATGTTGGGTATGTTGATTGATCAACTCTTTTACTATTTCTTCAGAAATATCGTTGTTTTTTACGATTCGATCAATCTGCACATTTGCTGCTTCTACAGAGATATGTGGATCTAAGCCAGAACCGGAAGCTGTAATGATGTCGGAAGGGATTTCCTCTTTTGATATCGTTGGGTTTTCTTTTAAAAATTGTTCAATATCTTCATTTAATCTCTTTTCTAGTTTTGGGTTAGTGACGGCATAATTATCACTACCTGAGGCTACCCCGCTAAAAGTATCCTTTTCTTCTGGTGTATATGTATTATAGTGATATGCGGAAGGCCGGCAATGAAACAGACGTTCATCCGTAAAATCTTGCCCAATCAATGTAGATCCAACTACTTCTCCATCCACTTCAACTAAACTTCCATTTGCTTGATATGGAAAGATACTTTGTGCTATTCCTGTTAACATCATTGGATATGCAAAACCACATATGAGAAACATAGCAAATGAAACTAAAATTGCAGTTCTGAATGGCTTTAAAAACTTCTTCATAAGATTTCCTCCTAAATCCCTAAAAGTACAAGCAATGGCGAGATAATTGAATCAATGATCTTTATGCCAACAAATGGGCAAATCACTCCACCTAATCCATAAATCATCATATTTCTACCTAACATTTTAGATGCGCTCATCGGTTTATACTTTACACCTTTCATAGCTAACGGTATTAAACATGGAATGATGATCGCATTAAATATCAATGCTGATAGAATAGCACTAGATGGTGAATGTAGCCCCATAATATTTAACATTCCCATTTGGGGAATAGCATTTATGAAAATCGCTGGAATAATCGCAAAATATTTAGCAATATCATTTGCGATAGAAAATGTCGTTAATGATCCACGAGTAATGAGCAATTGTTTGCCAATCTCTACTACTTCCAAAATTTTAGTTGGATTGGAATCTAAATCTACCATGTTCGCTGCTTCTTTTGCTGCCGTGGTCCCACTATTCATCGCTATCCCAACATCTGCCTGTGCAAGGGCGGGAGCATCATTTGTTCCATCTCCAGTCATTGCAACGATTTTTCCTTGGGATTGCTCTTTTTTTATCGCTTCAATTTTATCCTCAGGTTTGCATTCTGCAATATATCCATCAACACCAGCTTCCACTGCAATCGTTGCCGCTGTTAGTGGATTATCCCCAGTACACATGATGCTCTTAATTCCAATCTTGCGCAGTCTTTCAAATCTCTCTCGTAATCCCGGCTTCACCGTATCCTTCAAATAAATAACCCCATATATTTTGTTATCCACACAGACAACCAGGGGAGTCCCTCCTAATTTAGAGATTTGATCGATCTTATTTGATAAATCTTCCGGTATATGCCCATGATTCTGTTTCACAAATTGAATAATAGCATCTCCGGCTCCTTTTCGTATTTTGGTTCCATCTGCCAGATCTACTCCACTCATTTTATCTGTTGCAGTAAATTCGATAAATACAGCGTTCGGATAATCTTCCAACGAACAATCACACCCCATTTTTCTTGCCAGTTCCACCGTCGATTTCCCTTCAGGAGTATCATCTTGCAATGAGGCAATACAAGCATACGTGATCAAATCCTCTTTTTGTACAGCTTCTACATTTAAAAAATCACTAGCCAGACGATTCCCGAAAGTGATCGTCCCGGTCTTATCCAGAATCATCGTATCCACATCTCCGCAAGCTTCGACGGCTTTTCCTGACATAGCAATTACATTAAACTTTGTTACACGATCCATCCCAGCGATTCCAATAGCGCTTAATAAAGCACCAATCGTTGTTGGAATCAGGCATACAGTCAATGCAATAAGTGTTGAAATCGAAATATTTACATTCAAATATGAGGCCATCGGGTATAATGTTACGATAACAATTAAAAATATGATGGTCAGCGATACAAGCAAAGTGTTTAATGCAATTTCATTTGGTGTCTTTTGTCTAGAAGCACCTTCTACTAATGAAATCATTTTATCAAGGAACGAATGTCCTGGTTCCGATGTAATTTTCACTTTGATCCAATCAGAAACAACAGTTGTACCTCCTGTAACTGAAGCAAAATCTCCTCCACTTTCTTTTGTAACTGGTGCAGATTCACCAGTAATTGCCGATTCATCAATACTTGCGATTCCCTCAATGATCTCTCCATCATTTGGAATCAGTTCTCCTGCTTTTACTAGAACAATATCCCCTTTTTGAAGTTCACTACTAGAAACGATTTTTTCGCTGCCATCTTCAAAAACCAATCGTGCTTGCGTATCTTTCTTCGTTTTCTTTAATGTTTCAGCTTGCGCTTTTCCTCTTCCTTCGGCTACTGATTCTGCAAAATTAGCAAACAATAGCGTAACAAACAGGATGAATGTGACAATTGCATTATACAGGCTTGAACCATTCCCTTCCCCATGAAATAAATGAGGAAAAAACGTCAGTAGTGCGCAAATCATGCATCCGATTTCAACAACAAACATCACTGGATTTTTTAACATATATCTAGGATCTAATTTTATGACCGCGCCCTTGATTGAAGAAAGTAGAATATCCTTTGTGATGAATTTGGTCTTTTCTTTTTTACTCATCGAGATCACCTCTATAACGTTAATAATTCAGCAATCGGTCCCAGAGCCAACGCTGGTAAAAATGTCAATGCTGCAAAAATGTAAACAACAACAATCAATATGATGGCAAAAGTCAGCGTATTCGTTTTTAATGTACCGCTCGACTCATTCACATCCACCTTATTCATCAGGCTTCCAGCAATACCAAGTTGAATAATAATCGGTACATACCTTGCGACAAACATCACAATTCCACAGCTTACATTCCAAAAGAATGTGTTATCTGCTAATCCTTCAAAACCTGAACCGTTGTTCGCTGCCGAAGAAGAGAATTCATACAACACTTGTGATAGTCCATGAAATCCTGGATTCGTAATACCTACAAGGCCAGCATCGATTGAAATTGCTACTGCAGTAAATCCAAGAATCAACAGAGGATGAAGAATGATGCTCAATGCTGCCAAGCGCATCTCTTTTCCTTCAATTTTTTTACCTAAGTATTCTGGAGTTCTGCCAATCATCAAGCCAGAAATAAATACCGCAATAATCGCATATATAAGCATATTCATCAAACCGACACCTGCACCGCCAAACACCACATTTAACATCATGTGTAAGAGCGGAACCAATCCTCCCATGGGGGTCAATGTATCATGCATATTATTGACCGTTCCTGTCGTAAAAGAAGTTGTAACGGTTGTGAATAGAGAAGATTGCGCGATTCCAAATCGAACTTCTTTCCCCTCCATATTTCCTAAAGTCTGTGTGATCCCTGCCATTTCCACAGCATGGTTTCCCTGCAATTCGCTATAATAACAAATACATAGACCAACAATAAACAAAACGGACATTGCAACAAAAATCGTTCTGCCTTCTTTTCCCATCCAAACGTGCTTTTTTATCTTATTGTTGTTTTTATCAGCAATACAATTCGAGGTAAAAGCTCTTCGTTCTTGATATTTATCAAATGCCATATGGCCAAAAGTAAATACACAGGCTGAAGGTAACAACATCATTGCATACATTTCTAAAAGATTAGAAAGAATGGTCGGATTTTCTAAAGGGGTTGAGGAATTGGCTCCTAAAAAACCTCCTCCGTTCGTTCCTAAATGTTTGATTGATTCAAGAGCAGCAATCGGTCCAGATGCTATTTCCTGATATTTTCCTTCAATGGTCGATACTACAAGATTTGCATTCAGATTCTGTGGAACACCTTGCCATACCAAAAACAATCCAATCAAGATAGATAACGGCAATAAGAAACGTGTAATAATTCGTATAAAATCTACATAAAAATTACCCATCTCTTTTCCTAATATACCTCTCACCATAGCGATGCAAGCCGCATATCCAGTAGCTGCCGATGTAAACATCATCATGATTATCACAAACATAGAAGATAGATAGGACAATCCTGTTTCTCCTGAATAATGTTGCAAATTCGTATTTGTCATAAAAGAGATAATCGTATTAAATGACAAAGACTCTTCCATATTTCCAACATCATTCGGATTTAAAATCCCAAGTGATTGAATCCTTAAAATTATATAGCCAATAAATACAAGACACGCATTCAACAATAATAGTGTTAAAGCATATTTTTTCCATCCCATATTTGAAGTATCAATTTTTAATATGTTGTATAGAGTATCATCCACTCGATCAAATATAGGATCAGCAAACGTTTTTTTTCCTGTCGATATATGATAAACATAGTTACCAACTGGAACTATGATTACTGTAAAGATTAAAAGCGTACATACGATCTGCAACATAGAATATATCCTCCATAAAGTATCTCAATCTTATTTGATTCTTACTACACGTCCAATGTGCCAGTCGTCATAGATCACATTATACTTTGGCTTCTCATTTTTGATGCAATCCTCTTCAGCGTATGCATATTCTATGCATGAATGAAGATTGCAAAAATTGGATATGTTTTGATTTGCTGGCTGATAGGTTGGATCAAGTATCCATGCAATACGAAAATGCTTCATTGCCAAAAGATGTTCACCTTTCTTCTCCAACAAGATTCCCAACAGATTATGGGGTTCTGGACTATTAGGAAATTCAGCCATTGATTCATAGACCTTTTGAAAGGCTTGTTTATAATCTCCTGCATGAATCAATTCTTTCACCAAAGAACAGAGAGAAAACATTTTTTTTGATTTCACATCATTTTCTTCAATCATTACAATCACCTTTCTTAAACAGCTATTAAAACTTTTCTGGATTTAACAAGGCATAAAATAGATAGAAAATCAAAACAACAACAATTACAATCAATAACCACATATATTCATCCACCTTTTATTTCTTATTCATATCGTCGATTTTCTTTACAAACCACCCCATTGATAAAAAAGCAAATACGATAATCCATATAAATAGCAAATCTTTCATACTTTTCCTCCTAGTTGCTTGTCCTTTCTTTCGACAATCGCATTTTAGCATCTTAAAAATTAAAACAGGATTAAAAGAGTTTTACAGAGAATTAAAATGGCATTAAAATTTGCAGATTCACTTTATTCAAAAATATTCCTAAGTAAAATAGAAATTAAATAACGAGAAACGTTATAGGAGTTCTATTATGGATAAGATGATGAAAAAAGGAAAATTGACTATATTTTTTGGATATTGCGCTGGTGTAGGAAAAACATATGCCATGTTAAATACAGCACAACAAAAATCAGTAGAAGGTGTTGATGTCGTTATAGGTTATATCGAACCCCATGACCGTAAAGAGACCATGGATTTGACTTATGGATTGGAACAGATAGAAAAGAAGAAAATTTATTATAAAAATCACTTATTTATTGAATTTGATCTAGAAGCCGCACTAAAAAGACATCCGCAATTGATTTTGGTAGATGAACTTGCCCATAACAATGCACCAACCTCGATACATAAAAAAAGATATAGTGATATCGAAGAATTATTAAGAGCAGGTATCGATGTCTATACGACGGTGAATGTTCAGCATCTTGAAAGCCTGCATGATGTTGTAGAAAGTATTACGCGAATAAAAGTAAATGAACGCATCCCTGATCATATTTTTGATGAGGCTGATGATATAAAACTGGTTGATATTGAAATTGAAGATTTAATCACAAGATTAAAGGAAGGCAAGATCTACAAACAAGTTCAAGCAAAAAGAGCCCTAGACAATTTTTTTGTAAAGGATAATTTAATTGCTCTGAGGGAAATTGCTCTTAGAAGATGCGCTGATCGAATAAACTTATATGCAAACAATGAGAATAAACCATTTCTTAAAGAACATATCCTCGTCTGCTTAGGAACCTCTCCTACCAATCAAAAAGTGATACGAACTGCATCAAAAATGGCACAAGCATTTCATGGTGAATTTACTGCCTTATATGTTGAAACCTCCGCAAATAAAACAATGGCGAAGAAAACCTATGATCAATTACAATCAAATCTAACACTAGCAAAACATCTACGTGCAAATATCGTTTCCACTTATGGGGATGATATCGCTTATCAAATTAGTCAATATGCAAAAACAAGCGGTATCTCCAAACTTGTCCTAGGACGTTCTTATCAAAAAAGATTTTGGTTTAAAAAGCAAACGATCGTTGATGCTTTGACCAAATTATCTCCAAATCTTGAAATCTATATCATTCCTGATAACAATTCCAACTGTCAGAGACAATCCTTGAATCTTGATAAGTTTATCCAATTTTCTTTAAGGGATACGCTTGTTTTAATCTGTACACTAATAATAACGACCGTTCTCTCCGTAATTGCTTACATGGTACAATTCGATCTAACAAGTATCGTATTGTTCTATGTATTATCCTCATGCATCATCGGTATGTTAACGATTTATCCAATTTATACGGTTATCAGTTCTCTGTTAAGTATCTGTATCATCAATTTCCTTTTTATCACTCCTAAATACTCATTCTTTATCACTTCAAAAGAAAACATCCTCATGGTGATCGTCATGGTATTTGTGTCAAGCATGATCAATCTTTTGCAGCTAAAGCTGAAGAAAGAAAAAGATCTTGCATCTTCACATGCATACAGTATGGATTTTTTATTACAAGTTAGTCAAAGATTGCAACTCGCCAATTCCTATGAAGATATCATGAAAGAAACATGTTATCAGCTGCACAAATTAATAAAAAATGTAATCTTATTCTATCCTGTAAAGCATGCATTTCTCCAAGAACCTTACATCTATAATCCGCAAAAATTACCAAATACCGAAGAAATCTATCTGTCGAAAAAAGAGAAAACGGTAGCTAAATGGGTTTATACGAACAACAAAAACGCTGGTGCATTAACGAGTACTCTCTCTGATGCCAATGCATTGTATATGGCAATTAGGAAAAACAATCAAATTTATGGCGTAGTTGGTATTGGTGTGAATGCAGAGAATACATTAACACCTAATCAGATCCTGTTAATTAAAACTTTATTAAACGAGATATCTCTAGCCTTTGATTCAATGATGTAAGATCGATCAATTATCATCTAACTTCTTAAAGTGATAGGATCCCTCTTTAACGAAAAAAAGCAATCAATACTACCATACAAATGAGGTGTGAGCGATGTTTCACTCCTATCAAGCAAATCAATAAAAAGAGGCTATATCGCTTCGTAGCGTACAGCCTCTTTGTTTACTATATCCCCCATCTTAGAGATTTTCAAACAATCCTGTGATAATGTCAATATAAAATTTACCAAAAATGATCGTTTAAAAATCACCAATTT
>CBCTZR010000052.1:0-15156 GCA_965151435.1 uncultured Merdibacter sp.
TCACTTCCAGCTCTTTGTTGAAGATTTCATCCTCGTCGTGCAGCATCTTTGTTAAGACGCGCATAGACTTGGCACCCATATCATAGTCCGGAATCTTAAACGCCGAGATCTGTGGACGCTGCATCGCGTTGTATTTACTATCTAAAACACAAACAAGCTCTGCATCTGCAGGAATTGAATACCCAGCCTCTTTAGTTGCGTTTAATACGGCAATTGCCTGTGAATCGCGATATGCCATGATCACTTTAGAAGGCTGATTTGATTTATAGTAATCGGTTAAAAAAGCATATGAAGAACGGTATTCTTTTGGAATGCTGATAAATTTTTCAAATGTCATACCATGCTCCGCAAATGCCTTTTTAAGACCTTCTAAAATCTGATTGATCATAGAAGGATTTTTGCGGTCTTCTACTAAAGAAATATCTGTCTTTCCAGCAGCAATGCATTCTGAAGCAAAATCATAAGCTAATGTCGCATAATCGATGTATACAGAACCAATCGTATCTTCTGACATCTGATTGCCAATGACGACAATTGGAACATTGTAATGATTAAGAGTATTTAATTCATCTTGATCCAATTTATCATTAAAGATAACGACCCCATCCACTCTCGATTTAATGATGCTTTCAATCACATCGGTCATCTCATTGATACCTGCAGATGTTGAATGCAACATAATATTATATTTATAGATCTTTGCAGTATCCAATAAACCGTTAAGGATTCCACCTGTATAGAAAAAGCTGGATTCAGGCATGACGATAGCAATCGTCGTCGTTTTTTGCAAAGCGAGCCCTTGCGCGATTGCATTTGGCTTATAGCCCAATTTTTCAATAGCATCTTGCACCTTAACTCTCGTATCTTCCCGCACGACATCAGAACCGTTGATTACACGTGATACAGTGGCTAATGATACATCTGCCTCCTTAGCAACATCATAGATCGTGATACGCTTCATAACTGATCTCCTTTCCTCCTCTATTCCTCTTCATCCTCTTTATTTAACATGCGTTTGATACCATCATAGGCACGGTCCGCAATCTTCATCGTTCCTTCGCGAAGGCGCTGCGCACCATCTTGAACACGTTCATCTTCTTTAATGACTTCTACTTTATCATTTACTTTATTTACAAACGTAGATATCTTTTCATTTTCCATCAATTTATCCGCACCAGCACGCATACCGCTTGCTAGCAGATGACCACTGCCAACGATAAACTCCTTACCACTGCGCAATGTATTTTGGAATTCTTCATTCTGTGATAATTCGATGGCTTTATCTTTTGTCTGCCCCAAAAGTTGGATGCACTCTGAGCGAAAATGCGAAAGATTTTCAGCAAGCTTTTCCCGTTCTGTATTCTCTCGCAGCCATTTTGCAGAATCAACGAACAGCTTCTTCGCTTTTGCCCTTGCATCTTCGATCAAACGGCGATTCTCCTCATTCCCTTTTTCTCTTAGCTCCTCTAATTCCTGTTGAACGTCATCACAGATTGATTGAACTTCTGTTTTAACTTCTTCCATCCATTTTTCATTGTCCATCACCACTTACCTCCTGTTCAACATCTTGCATATCTCTATTGTTTTTTTTCGATAAGATCCATTCTTTGATATTTGAGGCATTCTCAATGATCGTCACAAGCGCACTGCGTACCGCATTTCGGCTTGCTTCATGTACAAGGTCCACCGTCTCGCTCAATTCGTTGACAGTTTGTAGCGGTTTATCTAACTTCTTGAGATCAGCATCGATCGTATCCATCGTCTGTTTCGTCTGTTTCATAAGTTCGATTGCATGCCTTAACAGGATGACAAAATAAATCAGCACAACGACAAGCACAACAGGGACTAATTTCCATGCTGTATCGCTCAATAAAATGAGAAAGCTATCTAACGTCATATTTTACACCTCATTCTTTTATATTCTAACACAAGTTGTAAGTGGTTACAATCTCTATTGAAAATTTTTCACTTTGTTCTTCAATTTATAAATGTCTTTGCTACTCATGAATAAATAGACAGCTGGTCCACGTTGGGCAAGCAGACGAGCAGCTTCTTCATCCTCAGCGATCAGGACAGCTTTTTCACTGCGAGCAATCAAATCCTCTATCGTAACTCTCACACCAGGTTCACGCACAGCATTTGCTGGAAAATCACACAAATAAACTTCATCCGCCATATCTAATGCTTGAGCGAACGCATCGATAAAATAAGCGATACGTGAATAACGATCCGGCTTAAAAATAGCGATCACTTTTTTCTGCGGATATTTGATACGTGCAGCTTCGATCATATAGCGAACAGCCGTTGGATGATGCGCATAATCGTCGATATAGATATTTTCCCCATTTTCCTCAATGATAAACCTACGTTGTACACCAGGGAAAGTTGGAAGCGATTCTTGTAAAACATTCACATCGATATTCAATAGGATACCTAAAGCAATAACACCAATACTGTTATACAATAACGGATGTCCTACAAATGGCAAATGGAAATGGCCAAATAACTGGTCTTTGAATAGAATATCAAACGACATACCATCCTCTTTTTGTTCTACGTTGATTGCACGTACATCATTTCCTTGTGACAACCCATAAGAATAAGCAGGTACTGGATAAGAAAAGTTTGGCAGATAAGGATCATCACCAAAATAAACGATTCCTTTTTTCACCTGCTTGATAAAGCTTTGAAAAGCATCACAATAATCGTCGATGTCACGATAGTAATCCACATGATCCAGTTCGATGTTCGTAATGATTGCATAATCTGGATGATAAGCTAAAAAATGGCGTTGAAATTCACAGGATTCCAAAACAAAATGCTTTGCTTGCCGTGGCATTTCGCCATGTCCATCACCAATTAAAAAACCAGTTGGAGAAACATGCGATAAAACATGGCTCAGCATGCCTGTCGTTGTTGTTTTTCCATGAGTACCTGCTACAGAGACTGAGGTATACTGAGTTAAAAGTTCACCTAAAAATTCATTATACCAATAGGCTTTCACCGTAGGAGTAGACAAAGCTTTTTTTACTTCTGGATTACGTTCATCAAATGCCAGTCCGATGATGACCGTGTCGCCTTCCTTGATATTCTTTTCATCAAAAGGCAGGATCGGTATTCCACGATCTTCTAACGGTTTTTGCGTAAATATATACTTTTCGATATCCGAGCCAGTCACTTCATCTCCACGATCCGCTACGATCTCAGCCAACGAAGCCATTCCTGAACCTTTGATTCCGATAAAATGATAATGCATTTTGCTTCACATCCTATTCTTCTTCTGATATACGATCTCTTCTTTTGTGACTACGTCTTTGATCGGTGTATTATCACCAAACAAAGAAATCTGTACAGGTTCGTTTTCATCATCTTCTTCATTTGATAGCATCTCTTCCAAAGAGAAGACTGTTTCTTCTTCCTCTTGTTCCTCTATTTGAAAAGAAGATTCAACCTGTAGCTGTCGATCTTTTTCTTTTCGCTTTTGAATTGTTTCTTTCGCTTCTTTTTCAAAGCTTTCCAATTCATATTCACCATACATAGGAGATAAAACCGTATTGAGAGGGTTCTTTGTCTTTGCTTTGTTCAGATGAACGGCATCATGAACTTCTTTAGGATTCTTTTCGGATTCGCTCATATTCCCAAATATTGGTGAAAGAACCGGTTTGAATTCATATTCAGCAGAAGTATCATTTTTAGCTTCTTTGTGCGAATATACTTTCTCTCTCTCCTTCGTCTCTTTTACCCGTATTTCCTTTGGTTTTTCCACATCGACATTGATTCCGGTAAAAGGTTTCTTATCCTCTTTTGTCTCTTCTTTTTCTAGTTGCGAAAGAGGTACGTCCATATAAGCAGAAGTATCTTTTTTCGGTAATTCGATTTCTGTAATGATTCCTTCTTCACTGACATCTTCCACATCTGTGTTAAAAATCAGCTTTTTAAGACCTTTCAGCATAGCGATTCCTCCTACCCTCTTACTGATTGTAAAAATGCATCAATTTCAGCTTCTGTCTTGCGATTTTTTGAGACAAAGCGTCCAATTTCTTTCCCGCTCTTGATAGCAATGAAACTTGGGATCCCCATCACAGCAAAGTCTGCGCATATCTGCATCCACTCATCACGATCGATATACCAAAAACGATAGTCTGCATACTTTTCGATAAGCTTTGGCAAAAATGGCTCAATGAAGCGACAATCTGGACACCATTTTGCACTAAACACCAGTATATTTGTAGAATCATCGTTCTTTATTTCTTCCAATTGTTTCAATCCGGTTAGTTCATTCATCCATTCCTTCATTGTTTACCTCCTCTTTTTTCTTCCAAACAGCACGGTAAATCGGCTGTCCAGCTGTCAAAAATCTATTCTCATATTCAGTGATTACATCTTCCTCATGAGGTTCCCGACGATAATCTACGCTAAAATCCACCAAAGGCCATCCAGCCTGTTGAAACTGTAGGATGGAGAACTCAAACAACGAGGAATTATCCGTTTTCATCTGAACAGTTCCTCCTTTTGCGAGGATCGTTTCATACTGTGTAAGAAATAATGGACTGCTCAATCTTTTTTTGTGAGCTCTTTTTTTGGGCCATGGATCCGAAAAGTTCAGATGAATTACATCGATTTCCCCATTTGCAAACCATTCCGTCAAAGACTGCGCATCTCCCCATATGAAACGCATATGAGAAAGATCATTATCCAAATGATCAAACTTACGCACGGCGATACCTGCCACACTCACATTTTTTTCAATGGCGATCCATCCATCTTGCGGATAACGCTTTGCCATTTGATTCCAATAATCGCCTTTTCCACTACCAATTTCCAAATGCAGACGATCCCCTTGTACCAACGTGCGCCACTTTCCCTTTTGCGCTGCAGGATCTTTTACAACAACCGCTGCTTCCTGCAAATATTCTTCTGCCCAAGGCAGTTTACGCATTCGCATGAATATCCTCCTATTTTGCTATTGATTCCAATGCAGCTGCATAGATTGCGACTGCCTTCAGAAGATCTTCTACTTTAATACCTTCATCACGTTGATGCGGTCCACCGACAAAAGCTGATGTCGTTTTTTCGCTGTTTGGAAATTCTGGTCCAAAGGCAACGAAGTTTTCAAATTTTCGGGCATACGTACCACCACCAATTGTTTTGGCTGGTGAGAAATCATCACCAGAATACTGACGATATACATCCATTAAAGAAGTGACCAGTTTTGAGTTTGGATCAACGAAGAGCGGTTTTGAATCGCTTTCCATGATTGCACTGAGATCATAGTTACGTACTTTGCACGCCTCTTCAAACTTCTTCATGATCTTTGTCACATCTGCATCATTTGGATAACGGATATCAATCGTTATAGTACAATCTCCTGTTTCCTTTAAAGATATGATACCCGTATTCATAGTCAAAAATCCCATATAGGCTCCATATTGTTGGATTCCCAATGGTTTTCCCTGCCAATCACGCAACATCTCATATGTATTGCGAGCAAACGTATCATCATAGGCATTAGCGACAAAGTTCAAGAGATGCAATGCAGCGTTGACACCGTTATAAGGTTCAGCAGCATGTGAGAATACCCCATCGATATGAAGGATCACATGCTCTCCATTCATTTTGGCGTAACCTTCCAACTGATTGCTATTTAAGTAAAAATCAAATTGCTCCTGCAATTTCTCATTCCAATAAGGCATCTCCAATTCGGCTTTTCCGATCACGATATTCGGACGAGTTCCAGCTTCCATCGCAACGATTTTTGTATGTGCTTTTCCTTGTAACAACACATGCAAACCGCCTTTTTCCCCATAAGTTGCAGGAAAATCAGCATCCGGAACAAATCCGCACTGTGGTATTTCGCCATGCTCTTTATAGTAATCCATGCATTCCATACCGCTTTCTTCATCACAGCCTAATATCACCATGATTTTTTTATTCAGTTTCACGCCATTTTCTTTCAGCATCTTCAATGCATAGAATCCAGCCATGGCAGGACCTTTATCATCTAATACACCACGGCCGAAGAGATATCCATCTTCTTGTGTCAAGGCCAGTGGTTCCTTAGTCCAACCCTCACCAATCGGAACGATGTCCAGATGTCCTAAAACACCAACGCTTTCTTTTCCTTCTCCATACTCGATCACACCGGCATAACCATCGATGTCTTTTGTGACAAAACCATTTTTCTTTGCCAATGCGAGCACATAGTCCAAGGCTTGACGCGGTCCTTTTCCAAAGGGTGCGCCCTCATATGCTTCTTCTTTATTTCGCAGGGAAGGTATTTGAATCAATCCATCCAAATCGCTAATCATCTCATCTTTATATTTTTCTGCTTCTTTCATCCAGTTAATCATGATTATCACCTCTCATCTATTCTATCATAAAGCATAGAAAAACCGTAGGTCTTTTTTTCATTTTCTTTCATAGATAAAGAAAACGCTTGCGCACAGGCTTTTTACCGCTGTACGCAAGCATGTATTCTTATTCCTCGCTCTTAACTGATTCGCTGTCCGTCTCTGCCTTCACATCTGCATGTTCTTGTTTTTCACGCTTAGGTTTAGGTAAGAGCGCTTTTGCACTGACATTAATACGTCCTTTATTATCGATCTCCATGACCTTAACTTCGATCTTATCACCGATTTTCAAGACATCTTCCACACGATCCACACGATTGTGCGAAATCTTCGAAATATGCAACAATCCATCCGTTCCTGGGAAGAGAGTGACAAATGCACCAAATTTTTCGATTCGTGAAACAGTGGCATCATAAATGTCGCCAACTTTTGCTTCACGAACGATATCTTCGATCATCTGGGCAGCCTTATCAATTGTAGCTCGATCTGTATGATAAATAACAACCTGTCCATTATCATCGATATCGATCTTCACATTATCACATGCCTCGATGATCTGATTGATCATCTTACCACCTGGACCGATAACATCCTTAATTTTATCGGTTGCAATAAACATGATATGCGTCTTCGGTGCATATGGGCTGACATCCGGACGAGGCTCGCTGATCGCGCTCATCATATTAGCAAGGATCTCTTTACGAGCAACCTTCGCCTGAGCGAGCGCTTCTTCAAAGATTTCTTTCGTTATACCGGTAACTTTGATATCCATCTGCAATGCAGTGATCCCCTCTTCGGTACCAGCAACTTTAAAATCCATATCTCCAAAATGATCTTCCATACCCTGGATGTCCGTCAACACCGTATATTTCCCGGTTTTTTCATCCATGATCAATCCCATGGCAATACCTGCCACCGGCGCTTTTATCGGCACACCAGCAGCCATGAGCGACATCGTCCCAGCACAGATCGATGCCTGAGAAGAAGAACCGTTAGATTCCAATACTTCAGCAACCGTACGAATCGTATATGGGAACTTTTCCAATGGTGGTAAAACTTGCAATAAAGCACGTTCTCCTAATGCGCCATGGCCGATCTCACGACGTCCCGGGCTTCCCATTCGTCCGGTTTCACCAACCGAATATGGTGGAAAATTGTAATGATGCATAAAGCGTTTGCACTCTACTTCTGTCAGATCGTCGATGATCTGATTATCATTGATCGCACCCAAGGTCGTCACGGAGAGTACTTGTGTTTCACCACGCGTAAACATTGCACTTCCATGTACTCGTGGTAAAAGATCTACTTGTGAATCCAGCGGACGAATCTCATTGATCTTACGACCATCCGGACGGATCTTATCTTCAACGATCAAACGGCGAACTTCATCCGCTTCAATCGAATGGCAGATTTCCTTAACCTGTTTGATCACAGTATTTTTCTCTTTTTCACTTGCGTATTCACGAGCCTCGAACAAATCTACTGCCTGTTGTGTCAATTCATCGATCTTGCCATAGCGTTCCAATTTTTTCTCGATTGAAACTGCTTCACGGATCGGCTGTTCAAATTGTGCACGCACTTCAGCATCCAACTGTTCATCGATCGTATACAATGTGATCTCACGTTTTTCTTTGCCAACTGCAGCAATGATCTCTTCTTGGAATTCACACAATTTCTTGATATGTTCATGTCCAAACATCAAAGCACCCAACATATCCTCTTCGCTGACTTCCTTTGCGCCCGCTTCCACCATATTGATTGCATACTTGGTTCCGGCAACCGTTAAAGAAATATCGCTTTTCTCTGCTTGTTCCACACTTGGATTAATAATATATTCCCCATCGATGCGACCTACTTGCACGCCTGCAATCGGCCCGTTAAATGGAATATCCGAAATACACAACGCCAAGGAAGCACCTAACATTGCTGTCATCTCAGGCGTACAATCCTGATCGACTGAAAGCACCGTATTAACAACCTGCACTTCATTGCGGAACCCTTCCGCAAACAATGGACGAATTGGACGATCGATCATACGTGCTGTTAAAGTCGCATGTTCACTCGGTCTTCCTTCACGACGTAAAAATCCACCCGGGATCTTTCCTACCGAATATAGTTTTTCTTCAAAACTAACCGTCAATGGAAAAAAATCAATTCCTTCTTTTGGCTGATTGCTAGCTGTCGCAGTCGATAAAACAACCGTATCTTCATAGCGAACGATCGCTGATCCTCCGGCCTGCTTTGCAATCTCGCCTGTTTCCACTGTGATCACCCGACCACAGAAATCTAAACGAAATACCTGTTTAGCCATTTTTTCACCTCTTATTTTCAATCTATCTTATAATAGCATACTTTAAAAAGGAACACAAAAAATAATTCGTACATTTCACAAAGAAAAAGAAAAAGTCCGATATTCGGACTTTCGCGTCTTACTTACGCAGACCTAAACGATCGATCAACGTCTTGTAACGTTCCAGATCTTTGTCTTTTAAGTATGCCAACAAGTTTCTACGGCGACCAACCATCTTCATCAGACCACGCTGAGAATGATAATCGTGTTTATGCTCTTTAAAATGTTCAGTCAAACGATTGATACGAGCTGTTAAAACTGCGATCTGTACTTCTGGAGAACCAGTATCTCCCTCAAAACGTGCATACTCTTTCATGATAGCTTGTTTTTCACTTTTTAATAACATGACTAATTCCTCCTATTTCTATCTGTCCTTTCTCACCGAGAAATCGTTCGAGGAAAGCAGATCCCCAGTGAAAAAGCAATATGATTATATCATACGTAAAGGAAAATGCAACTGGTTTTTAGAGAAAATCGATCAAGATATCATGCAATAGGAACATGCCTTGTTCAGTAGTTCGTAAATACCCTTCTTCGATAATCAGATCATTTCCTAAATGTTTTTGGATTGCTGCTTCAAATTGCTCTAATAGCGATTTGTGATAACGCTTTTCAAACGATTGTAGTGAGATCCCTTCTCTTAAACGAAGGCCCATCATAATCGTTTCAAACATCTGCTCTTCTGCACTCAGCATTGTCCATTTCGGACAAGCTCCCTCTTTTAGATAGCGAGATAATGAGCGTGTATTCTCATAACGTCCTAACGTCGTCTTACCACTCGCCCCACATCCGATACCAGCGAAATCTTCGTAATGCCAGTAAGTAAGGTTATGTTTAGAAAACGCGTTCCTCTTTGCAAAATTAGCAATTTCATACTGTTGAAAACCATTGGCATGCAAGAATTGAATCGCATATTTATACATTGCATATTCCAGCTCATCATCTGCCTTTTGGATTCCCCTTTTACCAAAAACAGAATTCTCCTCAATCGTTAAAGAATATAAAGAGATGTGCTGAATCGGCAAGCTGATCGCTTGTTTCAAATCGCTCATCCACATCTCAAGCGATTGTTGAGGCAAACCATAGATTAAATCAATAGAAATATTTTGAATGCCTTTCTGAATGAAAAGATTGATTTTTTGACGAATTTGTTTCCCACAATGATGACGATTCATGATCCTGAGCAGATGATCATCAAAGCTCTGCACACCCATCGACACCCGATTGATCCCATGATTCACGCAGATATTCACCACTTCTTCATCTAAAAGTTCCGGATTAATTTCAATCGTATATTCCATCTGCTTACAAAGGTAAGGATCAAAGATGGACAAAAAAGCATCCAGTTGTTCATGAGAAAGAGCATTTGGAGTTCCACCGCCTATATATAGCGTATCCAACGGACCATTAAGTTTGTCTTGCGCTTCTTTTCGTATCTGATCCATCCAAGGTTTAATTGAGTCCTCCTGATAAATGACACGTGCAAAATCACAGTATGCACAGATTGAACGGCAAAACGGCACATGCACATAAGCGCTTTTGATCATAAATTCCTCCTTAAACTATCCCTTTTAAATAAGTATAAACATACATGATGACTTTTCGATTGGTGGCATCGCCATGAAATAGTTCACGATAGTCCTCTGGTATGATAGCTGCATGAATAGCGCTACGAATACATTTTTCGACCCGACTCGAAGTAGAGTGACAACGCTTCGCAATCAGTGAATAAATATTTTTCATGCTGATCTGTCGATTGGTTGGTATAGAGACAGCGATCAAACAAGCCATCTTTAAATAGTGAAAACCATTTAAATGACTGGGGATCATCAGTTTTAACAACAATGCGGTAATTTTCGTATCCAAGTCATTCAATTGCTGATGATTTTGTGAATTCATATACAGATGTTGCTGAAACAATGTATATAACTGCTTTGCTTCAAAAGGCTCAACCAAATAGGAATCGATCGAATAACGCAACAACAGAAGTATATGTTCTTCTTGAAGCGATGAAAAGGAAACGATTAGATGAATGTTATTTTTAATCAATAACGGATAAAACGAGTCAAACCACTGTTGCCAGAAAGCCTCGATCAATGAAAATTGCAGATAGATGATATGAATCTCATCTTTTGTCAACACAAGGGGATCAATCAAAGGATTCGTGCTAAATCCTTGAATCTGAAAATCCTGCTTTTGTCGTTGAATGATTATTAATTGGGCAAGCAATTCATAATTCACACTACAGACGAACACTTTGAGCATGAACTTTCTTATCCCCTTTCTTTCACGGAAATCATTAATGCCCAGCGACCGTCGTATAATAAAAACGCTTTCCTATTTTTCTTTGTTGATACCACCCTTGTGCAACGAAAGACTCCATGGCATTTCTGGCTGTTTCATAACAAACATGCGCAAACTCTTTATATTCTTGAATAGAGTAATAAGAATTCACTTCACGATGAGCCACAAAAAATGCAATTTGCTGTTTCGAAAAATTAGGAAACCGATGTACAAGTTGTTCATTTGTCATACGCAAATAATCATCACAATCTCTTTTTAATAATAACAGACATTCTTCAAATTTCAACTGTACCTGAGAGAGAAACAATAAAAATAAATAGGTCTTATCATTATTCAGAAAATCACTTTTATGGAGCAACTCATCCACCCAAAAAGAAGATACATCCAAAGGAGCTAACGGTATGACCAGCTGTTTCCATAAAGTACACATCGTTTGTTTTAACGGATCAGGCAATAATGTCAAACAAAACAATACTAATAAGAGATCACAATTTTCTTTTTGTAATTCTTGATATAATAGCATTTCTCTTTGTTGAGGTATTGATTGACACAGCGCCTGTTTGATTACAGATGAAACGATGTCCGTTGAACGTTGTTCGCAATAGTAGAGTTCTACATGCGTCAGCAACGACAACAATTCCCTTTGTCTTCGTATGGTATATGGTGTCAGGCATAAGTAATCCTGAGCATTTGTTATCGTTGAAACAATCCGCATCTCTTTTCTTGCACGTTCCAATTCCTGCCAGATTGCTTCAGCCGCAAGACCTCCTTGCTGTTGACAAAGCGATGCATAAGACACATAGCCATTCAGTAGCAAATCCAGAATAATCTTCATCTTATCACCTGAAATTCAGCTTATCACATTTTTATCGAAGAGTTGTTCTTTTCGCCAAAAATAGAAAAAAGCCGACAAATGATGGATACATCTGCTGTAGTCCATATGAGATAAGCCTACATGCTTAAACAGAGGTATTGTTCATTTTCTGTGTGAGTTTGCTCCTGTTTCTGCTAACGGTGTTTGTGTTTTTTCATAATAAAATCCCACTATTATAGTTTTGTGGGATTCTCATAACTCCCTTTCTCTACTTTAGTGGGATGTAGCATATCACAATTTTCAGTCATCATCCATAGAAAGTACTGCCATGAATGCTTCTTGTGGAATATCCACGCTTCCTACAGATTTCATGCGTTTCTTTCCTTCTTTTTGTTTTTCTAACAGTTTCTTCTTACGGGATATATCCCCGCCATAGCATTTAGCTAAAACGTTTTTACGCAGAGATTTGATATTAGTTCGAGCGATGATCTTTCCACCGATTGCTGCCTGAACAGGAATTTCAAATTGATGCTTTGGAATGAGTTCCTTTAACTTTTGCGTCATCTGATTTCCGCGATGATAGGCAAAATCACGATGAACGATGATACTGAGCGCATCTACGATCTCTCCGTTCAAAAGGATATCCATCTTCACCAAATTACTTTCTCTGTATTCAGAGAGTTCATAATCTAA
The DNA here is from genome assembly GCA_965151435.1 of uncultured Merdibacter sp. GTDB lineage: Bacteria > Bacillota_I > Bacilli_A > Erysipelotrichales > Erysipelotrichaceae > Merdibacter. Next base: position 12,512 of record CBCTZR010000052.1, read on the forward strand.
AGAAGCATAGCCTTTTGTACAAGATTTTAAACGATCGAAAAAATCAAAGATGATTTCGGCTAATGGCATCTCATAGATTATGTTCATACGATTGCTGTCGATGACTTGCATATCAATGTAAATACCGCGTTTTTTCTGACAGAGTTCCATAACTGCGCCTACGTATTCATTTGGAACCATGATTTGGGCATTTACATAAGGTTCTTCAATTCGATCTGTTTTTTGTGGTTCAGGTAAAAAAGCTGGGTTATCCACTTGAATCATTGATCCATCCGTCAAATAAACGTGATAGATAACAGAGGGAGAGGTTGCTATCAAATTGATATTGTACTCCCTTTCGATTCGTTCTTGTATTACATCCATATGCAACAAGCCTAAAAAACCACAGCGAAAGCCAAACCCCAAAGCCTGTGATGTCTCCGGTTCAAATTGTAAGGAAGCATCATTTAATTTTAGCTTTTCTAATGCATCACGCAAATCGTTATATTTAGCATTATCAATCGGATACAACCCACAGTACACCATTGGATTCATGACACGATAGCCAGGAAGAGCCTCTTTTGCCGGATTTGCAGCTAACGTGATCGTATCACCGACATGCACATCGCTGATATCTTTGATAGCAGCTGTGAGCCAACCGACCTCTCCACAATGCAAGGTATCTCTTTTTACTTCCTTTGGATTGCGGATACCTACTTCTAACACTTCATACTCCGCGCCACTGGCCATAAAGCGAATACGGTCACCCACAGCTACACTTCCCTGTTTGATGCTTATAAAGGCGATGACTCCACGATAGGAGTCATAGATCGAATCAAATACCAACGCTTGCAAAGGTGCATGTAAATCACCCATTGGCGCTGGAATCTTAGAAACGATCGCTTCTAAAACATCTTCTACATTCAGTCCGCTTTTAGCTGATATCATCGGTGCATCGCTGCAATCCAATCCAATGATATCCTCTATTTCTTTTTTGACCACATCCGGTTGCGCACTAGGAAGATCAATCTTATTGATGACAGGAACGATTTCCAAATCGTTATCCAATGCGAGGTATACGTTTGCTAATGTCTGCGCTTCTACCCCTTGTGCTGCGTCAACGACCAAAACAGCCCCTTCACAAGCAGCCAGAGAACGTGATACTTCATAGCTGAAATCGACATGCCCTGGCGTATCGATCAGATGAAACAGATATTCTTCCCCGTTCTTCGCTTGATAAGTTAATTGCACTGCATTCAATTTAATCGTGATACCGCGCTCTTGTTCCAGATCCATCGAATCCAAGATCTGTGCTTTCATCTCCCGTTTTTCCACTGTGTTCGTCAGTTCTAAAATACGGTCAGCGAGCGTCGATTTTCCATGATCGATATGCGCAATAATAGAAAAATTACGAATATGTCTCTGATCCATACGCTACCTCCTAAAACAGAACAATTATAACAAATCTTTGTCTACTTGCAAAGAAAAAGACAGAGAATCTCTGTCTAACTAGAAAAGCACGTATGGAGCCATTGTTTTCCTATCCCATTATAGAAAGATCGAGCATCCGTTCGTTTTTTTCCTTCCAATTGGATCTCATCTACCAATAAATAACCACCTTGTACAGCAATTGCTATCCCTCCATCGATCAAACCGACAAACGCCCCCATTTGCTCGTCATGTTGTATCTCCTGTTTGCGTACCTTATGGATTTTTACCTTTTTACCATCATGAAAAACATAACCAACCGGAAAAGGAATCAATCCTCTAGCCTGATTATAAACAGTTTGCAAAGGTTTGGTAAGATCAATTTTCTCTTCTTGAGGAGTGATCGTATAAGCAAAAGTTGCTTTCGATTCATCCTGCTCTGTAAATACGGCAGTACCTGCAAACAAAGAAGGCAACTGTTCAATCAATAAATCTGCGCCAGCAATAGCCAGCTTATCAAACAGCGTACCTGCAGTATCCTTTTCGTCAATCGTTACGCGACACTGTGCCATCACAGCTCCTGCATCCATTTGTTTTACCATGCGCATAATGGACATTCCCGTTTCAGGATTTCCTTCAATGATCGCTTTATGCACTGGTGCGCCTCCACGCAGTTTTGGTAAGAGCGAGGCATGTAAGTTGATCGCACCAAAACGCGGATGATTTAATAGTTCCTCTGGAATAAACTGACCATATGCACAAGTGACGATCAAGTCTGCATCGACAGACATCATTTGCGCATACTCTGTTTTTATATTCTGTGGTTGAAAAAGAGATAATCCATGATCTAAGGCAAATTCTTTTACAGCAGACATTGTCAATTGTTGCTTCCTTCCACTCTTGCGATCTGGCTGAGTGACAACCAATACGACATCGTATCCTTCCTCCACCAGTCGTTGTAAGATCGTTCGTGCAATCGGTGGTGTCCCCATAAAAATAATCTTTTCTTTCTTCATACTTTCCTCCAGCGTCTGATTGAGTGAAACGCATGCCTTACATAATGGTTGTTTACCGATCGTCGTGTTTCACATGGTCTGCAACCTCTATTTTTTTTACGTTTCAAATCATTTCTTTCTATCGTTTGAAAGTATTATACACTCACACCAGCAATGTTGTAAAGAACTCCCGTCTTTAGAAGTTTGCACCATAATTCTTTGGTAGAGCTTTATGCTCATATA
>CBCTZR010000053.1:0-14944 GCA_965151435.1 uncultured Merdibacter sp.
CTAAATATGTCTGTGCGATGTATTTCGCTCGTAATGGATCCCCCGGCATCAATACGATCTTTGCGATCTCTCCCTTTTCTGCTTGATTATGTGCTGTGCTCATAAAATTACCTCCTTTAATTTTTAATGGAAATGATCGTTTTCATCATTCCATGATTGAACAGATGAACAAAGAATTGAATGCAGCTTCCAATGCATACGATGGCTAACAATGTACCGATCGACGCATGAGCTCCCAACGCAATTCCTAATATTGCCAACAAGATATCACAAGAAGTTCGAATGACAACCAATGAAGCTTTCATCTTTCCACACAGGGCAAATACAACCGCCTCGTATGCTCCTCTTCCATAGTCGGCAACTGCATATAATGCTGCGCCTAGTGATAAAATAACAAAACCTAACACCATCAAAAGAATACGAATCCCATATGGAAATATACCAAAATCTAAAAAGGGAAGCCAATCTGTCACTATTGCGAGAACAATTGGATTTAAGATCGATCCAACGTGGATCTGATGGCGATCAAAGAAAAATACGATAAACAATAAGACTGCGCAGACGAGTAAATTTGCTTGTCCAACACTGATATGTAATTGATTTGCTAAACCGATCCAAAACAGTGTCATTGGATCACTACCTAAATCAACTGCAATCGTCAGCCGGATCCCTACTCCCATTATAAAGGATCCTAAGAGAACTAAACACAACTTTTTTAGTTTCATACGACCTCTCCTTCTGAAAAAAGATACTGCAAGATTTTCTTTACAGTATCTTTCGGCAGTCATTCTTTTTTCATCTTTACTATAAAGTCGATAGAATCCTTTAGCAACTATTGTTTTTCCTTAGGGTGCGGCAAATCGTTATTTTACTATTTTAATGTATATCTTCCCTCAATGCCTTTATCCTTTTATCCTAAATAGCCTTATATTTTAACCTCTGCAACAATAAAAAACAACTACGACTTTTCCATAGGCCCAGGAAAAGAATATCAGCGCTTTTCTCAGCGTTTTATGATACAATAAAAGCGATCTTATTGCATGACTTCAGGAGGGATTCTATGAAATATGATTTAGTGATTATCGGGGCAGGGCCAGGAGGTATCTTCTCCTGCTATGAAGCTTGTCGTTTGGATCCGACACTTCGTATCGCCGTTTTAGAAGCGGGAAGTTCGTTAGAAAAACGCAAATGTCCAATCGATGGAAAACGGATCAAATCCTGTATCAATTGTCCAACTTGCGCGATCATGAACGGATTTGGCGGTGCCGGTGCATTTTCAGATGGAAAATACAATATCACCAATGAATTCGGAGGAAATCTATACGAATATATCGGCAAAAAAGAAGCGATCGAACTGATGGAATATGTTGATTCCATCAACGTTTTCCACGGTGGCGAGAATACGCGTCTCTTCTCTAATGACAATGCGGAAATCCGTAAGAAATGCTTAGAGAACGATCTTCACCTATTAGATGCGAAAGTTCGTCATTTAGGAACGGACATCAATTACATCGTTTTACAGAACCTGTTCAATGAATTAAAAGAAAAAGCGGATTTCTTTTTCCATACACGAATTGATGAAGTGAAAAAGACCGAAGACGGTTATCAGTTGATTTCCGACAAAGGAGAAATCTTTGAGGGAACCCAGTGCATCATTTCCACTGGTCGAAGCGGAAGCAAATGGATGCAAAAAATTTGTGATTCCCTTCACTTAAAGACAGAGAGCAATCGTGTAGACATCGGTGTACGCGTTGAACTGCCTGCGGATGTCTTTGCCCATTTGACCGATGAGCTATATGAAAGCAAGATCGTATATCGTACCGAAAAATTTCAGGATAAAGTACGTACGTTCTGTATGAATCCAAGAGGAGTCGTCGTCAACGAAAACACGAATGGTATCGTAACAGTCAATGGACATAGTTATGAAGATCCTTCCCGTTATACAGAGAACACAAACTTCGCATTATTAGTATCCAACCATTTTACAGAACCTTTCAAAGACAGCAACGAATATGGTGAAAGCATCGCCCGTCTATCCAACATGCTGGGAGGCGGTGTCATCGTCCAGCGTTTTGGAGATCTGATTCGCGGACAGCGCAGTACAAAAGGACGCATTGCAGAGAGTTTTGTAACTCCAACGTTAAATGCAACACCTGGTGACCTCAGTTTGGTCATTCCAAAACGACAGATGGATGATATTATCGAAATGATCTACGCTTTAGATAAAGTAGCTCCTGGTACGGCAAACGATGATACACTGCTCTACGGTGTAGAAGTAAAATTCTACAACATGCAAGTAGAGGTAGATGAAAATCTGGAAACGAAACATAAAGGTCTATATGTCATCGGTGATTGCAGCGGCGTAACACATTCTTTATCACATGCCAGTGCAAGCGGCGTTCACGTTGCTCGTCATATCTGCGAACATAAAGAGAATTAAAAGAGAAGGAAGAGGTTGTCTCATTGACAATTTCTTCTTTTTTCTTTGCTTTTCTTACTTTCTTGTGTCCCTGCAGAATAGTTAAAACGAACATTTTTCATTGATCCATTCCTTAATATTCAGGAGTTATTCGGTAAATTCGCTTTCTTCCCCCACCCATTTTTGCTATCGAAACGGGTGATGTGCAAATAAACGTAAGATGATAAAATTTTTTAAAACACATGTTTATTTACTTCACAACCTACATGAAAACAAGTAAACAGACCATAATAAAAAGGAAGGAAGATTCGACTTATGAAAAATATCATCTCTATCGTTTGGAAAGTAACGCTGTCTTGCATGCTGATCCTATCTTTGATCATCATCCCTGCTAGCACGGAACTTAAAGCTCTAGAAACAGAAGATAAAGAAGTTTATGTTGCCTTAGGCGACAGCATTACAACCGGATATCGCTTAGATTCAAAAGAAACAGAAAGCTTTCCTACTTTATTAGCAAATGCCAATGGATGGGAACTGCATAACCTAGCAAAAGATGGGGCAACCACGTCTGATTTATTAGATGTTATCAATACGAATGGAGCTTTATTAGAAAAAGCAGACTATATTACCATCACGATTGGTGGAAACGACTTGATGGACGCATTATACCAGTTCTTGACAGATAAATGGAATGAAACTAATCCAGATAAACCAATTACGTTAGAAGATATGAAGAAGGGTATTGCTACTAATTTTCAATATCAAGTTTTTGCATTTTCATATCTTGATAAATTTAATGAATCGGATCAGAAAAAATCAGCTCTCGCTACAATTGAATCGAATTTATCAACAATTGACGGCGACTTAAGCAATAAAGTCAATTCAAACACGAAAATCGTCATTGTTACACAATACAATCCTTATCAATTTGAAGAAGGAGCAATATTTGATACTTTAAATGAGAATTTTTCTAAAGAGATTGAAGAATTGAATACATTAATCGATTCTTCTAATCTTTTACACATGGAGATAGCTCCTGTTGCCGAAAAATTTGCTGCGTCAACTGTGAATCTATGTAATGCAACTTCTGACCCACTAGATCTTGATTTTCATCCAAATGCTGCCGGTCATCGCGTCATTTATCAAACGATCCTTGAAACGCTGGGTATAACAACTTATCCATTAACTGTGTCAAATGGAAGCGGATCAGGTGAATATGCAGAAGGTGTAGCGATTAACGTTTCAGCTAATGCGCCTTTGCAAGGTCAGCATTTTAAAACATGGACAAGCACGAATGGTGGAACATTCGCAGATTCTGGCAAAAGCGAAACGACATTTACCATGCCTGCTAGCGCTACGACAATAACAGCAACCTATGAAAATCATATAGCTGAAGCAGATGACGGTGATTGTACGACGCCGATTCTTTGTTCTGTTTGTAAGGAAATTATGACGCCTGCACAAAGCGTTCATTCATTTGGAGAATAGAAAAGTAATGGGGATGGAACACATACAAGGCACTGTCAAAATTCAAATTGTACGAAGATAGAAACCGAAAATTGTTCAGGAGGAACTGCTACTTATTTTGAACAGGCAATCTGTTCGATTTGTCATAGTCCTTATGGCAGCTTGTTAACAGATTCGACGAAACCAACTGGAACGATTCAAATTGGGACCATGTCATGGATACAATTTGATGAATCTATCTCTTTTGACCAATTTTACAAGGATACGGTTCAAGTCGAAATCACTGCTCAGGATGATTCTGAAAAAGGAGTCAAAATCGAATATTTCCTATATGAGGGAACACAACCGTTAACGCAAGCACAACTTGCCACAAAAACATTTACCACCTATACAAAGGCAATCGAACTCTCAGGAGATCACACGTATATCCTGTATGCCAAGTTAACAGATCATGCTGGTAATGTCACTTATTTAAATACAACTGGCATCGTAATGGATCAGACAGCTCCGCAATTAAGCGGAATCATCGATGGCAGTACGTATTGTTCTGCTAAAGAAGTAACGTTGTCAGATAATTATGATCAAATCAATCGAAACGTACTATCCGCTACGATCAACGGAAAATCAGTTATGATCCAAAACGGGAAGTTTACGATTGAACCTGCTGAAGGAATCCAGACGATCGTCATTACAGATACAGCTGGAAATACTGCAACCTATGAGGTTACCGTCAATCAAGGACATTCCTTTACCAATTACGTATCCAACCAAGATGCAACTTGTGAAGAAGATGGAACTGAGAGTGCAATTTGTGATTTCTGTAATGAAAAAGATACGCGTACTTTGCAGAATTCCGCTTTAGGACATGCGTATTCTTCACCAGTTTGGAATTGGTCAAACGATTATAGAGAATGCGAGGTCATCTTCACTTGTACACATGATGCATCTCACGTTCTTACATTAAACGCACCAATAACAGCACAGACAAAAACCCCTGCAACATGCACAGAAAAAGGGATCACAACCTATATTGCCTCGCTTGAATGGAATCATAACGTTTATACGAATGAAATCGATTTGACGGACATTCCTATGATCAATCATGAAACACAACTGCTCAACAGCAAAGAAGCTACTTGCACACAAGAAGGATATACAGGCGATGAGTTCTGTAAAAACTGTCACACTATCATTAAAACAGGATCGATCCTTCCAAAACTTTCACATGTATATGAGGATGGCGAATGCATCTACTGCCATGCAAAAGAAGAAGTTTTCAACGAAAGTACAAATGAAGAAGAGCCAGTAACAAGCATGGATCCATCTGTCTCAAATAATAATCCGGCAATCAGTGAAAAAGATCCTTCTAACACGAATACCGGTGTGGATTCTTCCGCTTTATTGTGGGGTGCATTATTGCTCATGGCTGGTATCTCTCTATCTGGAATGGTTTATGGTCAATATAAGAAACGTTAAATGATCGAATTAAAAATCTTATTTGAATAGTAAAAAAAGAGGAAAGTTCTATATTTTCCTCTTTCTTTATGGCTTTATATTACCACAAATCGCCTGTTTTTTCAAGAATTGAAATACGAGCGGTTCCGTGATAACAATAAGATGCTATGAGGGGGAATCATCGTGAAACAACAGTCTGTCGTCTCTTATACGAGTGATCACGCTCTTATTACGAAGCAGCATTCTCTAACAAAAGAACAAATGACCTTGCTCTTGCATTACCAGACAAAGATCTGTCAAAAATTAGAATGGGTAGAAACTGATCCGGATAAGCTCATCCAAATTTCTGAGCTCTTTCTAAAAAGCGGTTATGTGCATGAAAATAATGATCTGGTCATCTTAAAAAAAGTGATTTGGATTTATTATCACATTCGTTCTTTACTTCAACCGACCATATCGGATGAAACGATCATAGAAACCATTTATCAACAATATATCTTTTTATCAGGAATGGGAATTGAAACGTTATATCAACGTGTACGTTCTGCCTTTGAAATTGAGGATTGATAAGATGCATGCATTACAAACGAAAAAAGCAGACTCTGTCATTGCTTATTTTTATGCTCTCTATCAAAAAAAGCAGATCTCTGATCACTTGTTACGGCTCCGTCTTGAAGAATATCATCAAATTTTAAGAAAAAAAGTACGATGGTTCAATCATTACAACAGCACTTCCCTGCATTCCGATCATTATATGGAAATTCAGCATGCGCTCAATTACCTTTTTTTGCATGCGCAAACAAAGGATATTTCCGAGTGTACACTGCATGAAGCATTTGATCTTGGAGAAGAAATCATCCAACAGGATATCGGGCAAATTCAATGCCTCTATCAAAAAATGCAAGCTGCTCCATTGTTTCAAAATGATGCCTATCTAGATGTCTTTCACTCTGTATCCCTTTGTTTAAAGCAATGGAAATCCGATCGTGGATGGCTGACTTATTCCCATAATGAAGAAGACTTGCTTTATCCGTTGATTGATGGCATTCCTCTTTATCATGATATGTATCAATTACACGGCAGTGATTTCCTTTTATATTACTTACAACGTCTCTATATCGAACATACCTTCTGTTCTTTATTTAAAAAAGATCTAGCCTCTTTTTGTCAATATTTTATCGAGACAAGAGAACTACCGATCCAAGCGATTATGGTCAATCTCAGTGATCTATTGATTCATCAATGCATCGCTTCACAAATGTTATATGGTACCAATCAAATTTTATTTTCAGAAGTTGATGTTCAGCGTTTTCAACATCGTTCGTCAATTGATCCCCTTTTTCAACAACATTATGAAGAGGCTTTTTATGCGATCTTTAAAGATATGGATGTTTCTATACAAGCTTACTATTCCACTTTTAAAGATTCTATTTTAACAGCAGATCCTGTTCTTAGTCTAATCTATCATAAAGAAAAAAAGCACTTGCCTACTATTCAAATCAAAAAATATGGTCAAACTTATGCGATGGATGCACTATTGGATCAATTACAACGATTTCCTACGATTGCCAAACAAGTTGCCTATCTACAACAGTTGGATTTAGGAATATACGATTGGATTGATTTGTTTGATGAATGGATCCTTTTCGAAAAAGAATATGAGCAAGTATGGGAAGCGCTTGATGAAACAAGCATACAGATCTTATGGGAGGCATTAAAACAGGAATACGATTGTATGACAATTAATGATTTTAAAAACAATAATCAAATAGAATCACATTCATGGATCCTTTCTTTTCTCTGCTTCCTTGAAAAGAAACAATATATATGGCTAACCATACAACATATGACATTTGTTTTTCACTAACGAGTTATCTCCACGTTATTCTCGTGTTCAATTTATAAAGCGAACTCTATTTTCCATATCAAATCTAATATGCAAGAGTTTATTCAGTCAATCAAATTCATATATCCTACATCTTTACAAAACAATCAAGCTTTCTCATTTTCTTCCTTTTTTAAAGAAAGCATCTTCTGAATGGTCTTTGTCTCTGCATTCATTCGATCCTTTCGCAAAAAAGAAGCCCATGGTTGTTTTAAAAGATCTTCTTGTATACTAACATCATATAATCTTTGCATATACCATTCCACTCTTTTTTCAATTGCCGTTTGACAGTTTTCAATGCCATATTGATGTACCATTGCCGTCAGATCATAAGTGACCATGCCAATTGCATGTGCTTCTGTATGGATGCTAGCACATCCCTGACCAATTGCATGCGCATAAGCAATCACGATTGGATCTTTTGTTTCCTTTGCAATCGCATGTACAGCAAGTATTGCAGCTTTTGCTTTCGGCATTTTTATCTCTCCTCTTGCCCATTGCTGAGATAAGGATAAGACATTGGAAATACGAGCATCTTCGCCCCATTTCTCCGTTAGAGATGCTGCGATGGATTGCAGACAATCCAAACACCATGCGACGATTACGATATGATTTTGCTGTGCAATGAGCAAACGCAACGGTTGTAACAATTCATTTTTCCGATCGAATAAGATCTCATTACGACGCTTTTGTTTGGCTTTCACCTGTTCATACCAATCCATAGGCTCCTCCTCTTAAAGACAAGACCTCTTCCATTTCATAGAAGAGGTACTTTTGCTAATAGTCTAATTTTTTTACTTTTTCCCAAGTGAATTGCGGATCCCCAAAATGCCCATAACAAGAAGTCTTTGAATAGATCGGCTTTCTCAGATCTAATTCCTGTAAGATATTGCCGACAGCAAAATTAAAATTCTTTTGGATGATCGCTAACAATTCTTCATCGCTCTTTACACCAGTTCCAAATGTATCTACGCATAAAGATACCGGTTCGCTTTTACCGATTGCATAGGCAACCTGAACTTCACATCGTTTGGCCAATCCATTAGCAACGATGTTCTTTGCGACATAACGGCAATAATATGCCGCACTGCGATCAACTTTTGTCGGATCTTTCGATGAGAAACAGCCGCCACCGATACGACCCATTCCTCCATATGTATCGCAGACGATCTTTCGACCGGTAGTACCTGAATCACCAAAGCTGCCGCCTACAACAAAGCTTCCACTAGGATTGATCAGGAATTTTGTCTGTTCATCGATCATCTCTTTTTCGATGGAAGGCAAGATCACTTCTTCCATAACGATCTTTTTGATTTCTTCCTGCGTTGCCTGTGGCGCATGCTGTGTAGAAACGACAACCGTATCGATACGTTTCATCTTGCCATCTTTGTATTCAACAGAAACCTGTGTCTTTCCATCTGGACGAAATAACGGATTGTTGCGTCGTACCTTTGTCAATTGACGAGCTAGCTTATGGGCATAATAAATCGGAGCCGGCATGTACTCATCACTTTCATCACAGGCATAGCCAAACATGATTCCTTGATCCCCAGCACCAATCTCCTCATCGCTGTGATTGACCGCATGATGAATTTCACTGGATTGTTTGTTCACCTTTACAAGTACCGTATATTCTTCTTCATAGCCGATCTTGCGTATCACTGCCTTTGCGATTTTTGCATAATCAATATGTGCTTTCGTATCTGCTTCTCCATAAATCAACACAAAATCATCTTTGATCGTCGCTTCCACGGCCATATTGGAATACGGGTCTTGACGAAGCGCTTCATCTAAAATTGCATCCGCAATCGAATCACAGATCTTATCCGGATGTCCTTCGGTAATACTTTCTGACGTAAAAATATAGTCTTTCATGTTGTTCTCCTTCCTGCTATAAAAAAATCTTCTCGCGATAGAGAAGATAGTTCATATTCGATCTCTCTTATCGCTGTCAGCTGTACCACCTTATAGCTCTCTACAGGTTGGTGTGGGGTCTTAGAGCTGACTCTCTCACCCATCTCTTGATAAATAGCAGATATATTAAAACATACTCTTTTTAAAAATGCAACAGAAAATAAAGAATACCTGTTTATCCCAATAGATGATGTTCCAGATAATCTCCTACTCCATTTTCATTATTGGTGTATCGTGTGATCGCTTTGCTGACTGCTTTGGTATCCGGTGTTCCATTCGCCATACAGACACCATAACAACAAGACAATAGATCATTGTCATTGCTTGTATCACCAAAAGCGATGACTTCTTCTAAAGGAATCTGCAGCTGCTGGCAGATCTTTTTCAGACCATTTGATTTTGTATTTTCTCTTGCCATAAACTCATAGATATTCGGTCTTGTCTTAAAGCCCCAATAATGCGGCGATGGATGACTTTCTATATAAGCTTCTAAAGCTGGCATCTGTTCTTCTTCAATACGACAGAGGACCTTTGGCGCTTCTTCTTGCCAAAGCAAAGATTCATCTTCAATATAAATATAAGTGTCATTAGGATTACGACCCATGGATTGTTGTGTAAATTTATCTAATTTTGTAAAAAGATGTCTTCCATCGGGAAATATGATACTAATGCTCAGATCAAAAGGAGACAGCAATTGAACGATCTCTTTTACATATTCTTTTTTTAACTTTTTTCCTTCCTGAAGTGTTTGTTGAAGACCATTCCATATTTGTCCGCCACCTAAACCGATGATGACATCAAAATCATAACTCAAGCCCCATTTCTTAGGAAACGTACGCGCATCTTCTACCGTTCGGCCGCTTGCCAAGCCAAATAAATATCCTTGTTGATGCAAGCGTTCCAAAGTATCTTTTGTTTCTGGCAATAATTTGCGCTCATCATTGACCAAGGTTCCATCATGATCGCAGACGATCAATCGAAATTGTCGATTTCTTTCCATTATCCCTTCCTCCTTTTATCATTCGTATCCTTTGTTCAAAAGTTGTTCTCTCTTTTGAATTATAGCACTTGAGAATCTAAAAAACATAGGGATTCAATACAAAAAAGTGAGAAAAGAATACTCTTTCCTCACTGCTTTTGCTTATACACATTCTTTGATCAAATTCAGTCGTTTTAATAATTCCAGATAATGTTCTAACATCTCTGTACAGAACGTTCCGCTTTCTGCTTCTACCCTTTGTATGATCTCTTTATCTGATCGCTTACCATCGATCCAATACATACATAACACTTCACATAATGCTTTATTCTTTTCAAAAGCGCATTGTCGATCATACGTATCGATCCATTCTCTTCGCTCTGGATCCTCTAAAAACAGTGATCGCAGCGATTCAATTGGATCATGGAATATTCTTTGATAAATTGTACCATCCAGTTTTGTTATTTGCTTAGAATCTGCTATCAAAGTATCAATGCGTGCGCATTGTTTTTGAATTAGATCAATATCCGGAACATACTGTTTCATATCATTTGCACAGGCGATATGAAACTCTTTTAAAACTGCCATCTCTTGGGCCAGCTGTTCATCTGTTTTTCCCTGCATGCGCGCCATCCGTTTTTTCTGTTCGATCTGTTTCATCAAATGTGTGCACTGATGATCAAAGATCGCCTCCACGTCTTTCTGCTGAGGATTGCTAAGCAAATATACATAGGAAGCAGCTAACAAAGTCGAATACTTCAGCACAGCCATATCCATACGCGCTAACGTATCTCCGCTGGTATGATAGTATAGATCAGGCATTTGTCCTAACATTACACAAGGAATATGAACTTGTGGATCGCTCAATATGAAGTGATCACTGCCCAAGCCAAACGCTTCTTCTTTTATTAAGACGTTTTGGAAAAGAATATCTTCAGCACAGGCTGGCTCTTGTTTGATTTCTTCCATTAAAAGCGAAGCCAATTCTCCGGCAATGGAAGGAGAAGCATAAGGCAGATGGGTCAATGTAATCGGTCCGGTGATACCTTCTTGTTTAGCACCGATCATATCCAAATTGATGCCTGCAACACAACAGGAAACATCTTCCTGATTAATATAATGATAAGTACCTGTAAATTCGGGAATCAAGATAACCTTGATCGTCTTTTCAAGAGATTTTAGTGCACCTCGTTCAATTGATCGTTTTAAAGCGATCAACGTTTCAATTGCCCCGCTGACCCCGGATGCATTGTCATTCGCAGAAGCATAGGGATGACAAAGATGAGCCGTGATCAATATGGTTTCCTTGCTTTTCCCAGGTAAGGTTGCTTCCACAACTTCAATATGCCCTTCCTCTATGCTCGTATCCATATAAGCGATTGCTTTTGGATAAGGAGAGTCACATTCTCCATCAGCATATCGTTGTTTCTGCATATCGCAAAGTTTCTTTAATTCAGCAGATAATCGAGGGGAAAGCACGTAGCCAAAACCTTTGGCTTCTCCTTCGCTATAATCCCACCAAAAACCAGTGTAATTACGAATATCCGGCAGATCAATCGATGAACGGAAAAAGTCTGTCGCATTTATATAATCTGAAAGGATACCCACTGCACCTTTTGCAAATGCCCAACGATATTTCTTTACCTGTTCATGCGTAAAAAGCAGTTTTCCATGAAGATCCACTCCTTCATAAGCAGATGCTTCACTTCCTTTATCCATATCAACGATTTCCAAAGGCTGGTTACGATAATCACAAGATATGCTTTGCGTGATGATCTGAATCGGATCCTCTTTAAAATCAGCGAGTGTGCATTCCTTTGGTTCTACCAATCGGCACCATCCGTCTTTGCAATTCCATTCCGGAAATAAACGATAGCTTCCCACAAACGTCTTTTCTTTCATCGGATAAGACAACACGCGTCCCTCAATACCATATTGTTTCAACAATTCTACACAGGATTTTGCGGCTGCTTCATAACTTCTTGTCGTCTGAATTCGATGGTATCTGCATACCATCGATAATGTCTGATACAAACGCTCCTGACTGATCTCTCGCTTTAAGACTTTTATGACTTCCTGCATATGTTTCCCTCTTTTCATCTGCTTTCGATTATACGCTCCTCTCTTATGCTTGTCTATACTGTTCGTTTTAAGATCCTTTTATCCTACAATTCTTCTCCATTTGTTTGAATGACACTCTTATACCAATAAAAGCTGTCTTTGCGATATTGACGATAAATTATAATAATCATTAATGAAATCACAAATATATTCAAAACTTGTCTGACAAACGAAATTAAAAGGTAGATTAACCTACCAAAATTGATATTATTTAAAATTAATTTGTATATATCATAATATTTATTTTCAATGATTTTGATAACAAAAAATAAAAGAATTTATCTTATAGTAATAACCGATATTTCAATGAATAAAAAACAATTTAAATCATTTAAAGATTTATCGTCCGATTTTTTCAGTATAGAATATTTGATTCGGTAAGTTGACGGTTAATTGGTGGTATAGTACAATTTTACTGAGACTAGGAAGGTAATTTCATGGGATATATAAAACATGTAGATAACGGATACGTAGGATATGTGGAGAACAATTATGTTTACAATATGAGTAATCCTTCTCATTCAATTGGCGTTATTGATAATAGATATGTATATAAAATAAATACTATAGGAAGAGAATGTGTCGGGTTTATAGAAGGAGACAATATCTACAAAATGAATGGAATAGGAAATGATTTAGTAGGTAGTTTCAAAGGAGGGAATGTTTATTATTATAATGGATATACCAAAGAACTTACAGGTTCATGCTCTAACGCCTATGAGGCAGCAGCTTTAATTTTACTATTAAATGCAGATAATATTAATACAGAGAGTTCAAATAATAAACAAGATACCTCAAATGGAGATCTTATGACTATCGGTTTTGTAATCATTAATATACTAATTGCTGCCATTGTTTTATTATTACCTATTTTAATTTGGCCTATCATTTTTTCAAGATCAATACAAGAAACTCCGGGAGCTTCTCTGTATACAATAGTAACTATCTTGTCTATTATATTTGGTTTGGTTCTGACAGCAAAAACAAAACGAAATTTACAATATATGAACTTTTTAATTAGAGTGACTGTATATGGCGGAACATTAATGGCTATTTTCGTATATATAACAGATTCTCAACATGTTGCCAATATAGGATATTTGTTATTACCTTTTGTATTGGTCTTAGTAGCAAGTGTAATTCCAGCGTTTATTGTTTGGAAGTTTTTCTATAAATGAGAATTCAATATAATAAGGCAACTTTGAGAGGTGGTATTTCTATGAAAAAAATATTTATTGCTTTAGTCTTATTGATGTTAGTAGGGTGTGCTTCGAATCAAGAACCATATGATTTATTAAGTCAGTCAATCGACAATACCAACGCTTTAAAAGGCTGGAAAGAAGTTTCTGTATTAAAAGGAAGTCAATTTGATGAATACGGCGAAGATAAATCGCAAATGGAGAGAAATTCTATATCTAATGCAACTGTTTTAAATGATGGTTCCGATACATATTATTTACAAGAAATTGAGGAAAATGGAATGACCAGCTTAGTTATTGATTACTATAAGCAAGATGCATCTAAAGAAATCGTAGCATCAAAAAGTAATGAAGATTATTTTTATAGCTTTTCCGTAGATTTAGGCAATTATGAAGACAGAGGCTCGATTTGGACACAATTTCTAGATGACGAACAATATAGAAATTGTTATGAATTCAAAAAAGAAAGTAACGATAATGAAACTGTAATATACGCAAACTTAATTGATTCTGAAAAATATGCAGAACTTGAAATAAACCGATTGAGCCAGTTAAATCCAGATTATAATCCATTATTAACATACAATGGAATTGAACTACCAAAGAGAGAATATAAAAGATTAGATTATGAATTTCATATAAATCAAGATAATGTTATTTCAAGTTATACTATAACGACCGAAGAAGATCTAGGAGTTGGATATATTTATTTGGTTCAAGAAGTTACTTTATCGGATTTAGGAGTATCTACATTAAATGCAAAGAAGTTAAATCAATTATTAGAAAAAGCGATAGCAAATGAAATAGAATCTGGGGAAAAAATTACCGCATATATAAATTAATTATTGATAGCAAACTAAAATGAATTTTTAGAAAGAACAGAGATTTAGTGTTTGGTTTCTGTTCTTTTTATTATTTTCTCTTTTACTGTTTATGCTTTTTGATTAATCTTATTTATATGATATGGTCCTGTTGTATGCTTTGATTTATAAAATTCTTTTAACAATCTATATAAATATTATATAGATAAAGAGGAGTAGAGAATATGGTCTATTCAATCAAAGAAAATTAAAAAAATATCAAATTCAACTTTGTTAATTGATGATTTAATCAGCTATGAGAACAATAAACTTTTTGACAATTTACAGAAATAAAAATCATTTTCGAAAACAATCAACCAATAGGGGCTTTGTTATCATTTGAACGCCTTCAAGATTTGTTGGAAAAAGAAGAAACTTTATCTTTGTTGAAACTAGGGCTTGAAAGAGAACCTGAATCACAAAAGTACACATCGAAAGAAGAATTTCATAAGGAATTTGATATTAATGAAGTGATGATAAACTTATTACCAGAATTAGAAATAGAGTAATCAAAATTAAATATAAATTATATAAGTATACGATTACAAAAACAAATAAAAATCTTCAACAAATAGGTGAATAAATTAAATACTGAAGTGAAAAGTTTATTTCCACTTTGAAGGGGACAAAGTAGAACTTAGTCTT
>CBCTZR010000054.1:0-14592 GCA_965151435.1 uncultured Merdibacter sp.
GCATCTTCGATGCTCAACTGACTAAAGTCATCTATTCATATTTCTATGAATAGTACAAAAAAAGAGTGTCTATTTAAGACACTCTAGAAATCTCAAATTACTTCAATTCAGAGAAGAATTTGATTGTACGAACCATCTGGCTTGTGTAGCTGTTTTCGTTGTCATACCAAGAAACAACCTGAACATGAGTGTTTCCATCTTCCATCTCATGAGCCATTGTCTGAGTAGCATCAAACAGTGATCCGTAACGCATACCAACGATATCGCTAGATACCAGTTCTTCTTCCGTATAACCGAAAGATTCAGTAGCAGCAGCTTTCATAGCAGCGTTGATTTCTTCTTTTGTAACCTTACCCTTAACAACTGCTACTAAAATTGTAGTAGATCCTGTAGGAGTAGGTACACGCTGTGCAGAACCGATCAGTTTTCCGTTCAATTCAGGAATCACCAAACCGATTGCTTTTGCAGCACCTGTTGAGTTAGGAACGATGTTGCAAGCAGCTGCACGAGAACGACGTTTGTCGCCTTTTCTCTGAGGTCCATCCAATGTCATCTGATCACCAGTATAAGCATGTACTGTTGTCATGATACCGCTCTGGATAGGAGCCAGATCGTTCAATGCTTTAGCCATAGGAGCCAAGCAGTTTGTTGTACAAGAAGCTGCAGAGATAACTGTATCTTCTGGCGTCAATGTTTCGTGGTTTACGTTGTAAACGATTGTAGGCAGATCATTTCCTGCAGGTGCGGAAATAACAACCTTACGTGCACCAGCTTCGATATGTGCACTTGCTTTTGCTTTGGAAGTGTAGAAACCTGTACATTCTAATACTACGTCTACTCCCAGTTCTCCCCAAGGCAAGTTTTTAGCATCAGCTTCCGCATAGATAGTGATTTCTTTTCCGTCAACAGTGATGGATTTTTCACCAGCTACTACTTTGTCTGCCAATGCATAACGTCCCTGAGTTGAATCATACTTCAACAGGTGAGCTAACATTGCTGGTGAAGTCAGGTCGTTGATGGCAACTACTTCATACCCCTCTGCCCCAAACATCTGGCGGAATGCAAGACGTCCGATACGTCCGAATCCATTAATAGCAACTTTTACTGTCATTTTTAAAAGTCCTCCTTTTGACACCTTATATTATAAAGATTTGCCATTTCATTGTCAATTAAGAAAGGGGCTTCCTGTGAATTTTTTAACATTTTCCCTTTCCTATTCTCGACAAGAGGGACTTTAGCTTTACAAATCAACAGTCATTACTTCTTTCATTAAAAAAAGGGGTGCCTCGCACCCTTTAGATCCTCATTCCTGTGGTTCTTCTTTTGACGGCTCATTCATCCCTTTCGCAATCATCCACATTTCGCGGAAAGAGATAAAACCGATCGCATCACTGCGCTCTTTCGCTCCATGACGCTGTTTTTTCACATTTCCTTCAAAGACGTCCTGCAGTTTCCTCTTATCCATCATAAACTGCACATAGCAAAATTTCTTCAATAGAAACCACTTCATGATATAACGATAAATCGCTTCCTGTGCATCATCACCCAAAGACACCAGCTCAGCTTTTGCTTGTTCTTGCAGCTGATCCCCATATGTTTTTGCTAATTCGATCATTTCATCATAATTTTTGAACAACCGCCGATCGACAAAGCGCTGTACCAGACCTGCTTTCTCCTTCTTTACGAAATAACGCTCCATCGTCTCCTTGAATAGATCCTCTAATTCTTCATCATAAATCATAGAGATGATCTCATTGCGTGTACCTTCATACATATTATCCGGTTCACTGATCACATAATAATACGCCTTAGCAATAATATATTCGTTCTTGTCACCAAAAAGCAAAATGCTTGCACGCTGCGATTCATCATCTTTTCCATAAATGATATAAGGAATTGTAATCTGTCCTTGCGGCATCTTAAACGCATCTTTATAGCGAATGATCTGATTTGCGATCGCATCGCGGTTAATGTTCAGATGCAGTTGTGTACAGATGCGCAAATTTTCATCAAGCTGATAGAGATCACGCAGCACCTTCGTCTCTTTCTCTTTTGTTTCGTCTTCTTCAATGATTCCCAGATAATCCTCTAAATACCCATTAAACGCACATACGCCATCTCCATCCCTGTGATCTTTATGAGCTGCTAAGATATCATAAATTGCCATATCGTCGTCTCCTCCTTATTTCCCCTTTTTTTGATTCGCTGATTCATACAGCATTATAGAAAGCGTTTTCATTCTTCTATATAAACATTATAGTCTGTATATGCCTATTTTTCAACTGAAACCTTATGCATCGATCATTTTGTTTCCTTCCTGTTCTTCGTATTTTTTAAAACAAGTTCTCATAAAAAGAAAAGCAGTCAACGACTGACTGCTTTCCAGGGATGGGAAAAGAATGAAAAAGCTATTGCTTGAAGTCTTCTTGACTTCGATAGAATGATATAAAACAAATATGGAATACCTATGTCAAAAACGTGAACGTTTCATGAATATAGGTTTACATCCTTCTTTTTTCTATGTAAAATATAGATAATATCTTCTGCTGTTCATCATGGCAGAGAAGAGGAGGAAGGCATTATGAAAGATATCGAATTATTAAGTCTTTTAGAAAGCAATGCCAGACTTTCCGTTAAAGATCTATCCGACATTCTCTTAGAAGAGGAAGAACAGATTGCACAACAGATGGATAGTCTGGAAAAACGCAAGATCATCTGCGGCTATCATACGGTGATCAATTGGGACAAAGCCAACCGAAACCGCAAAGTCATGGCCATTATTGAAGTGGGCGTCACACCGCAGCGTGATTATGGATATGATAAAATCGCACGTACGATCGCACGTTATCCTGAAGTGGATACAATGTATCTGCTCAGTGGAAAAAGCGAGTTTATGTGTATGGTCTATGGAAAGAGCATGTACGATGTTGCAAGCTTTGTAGCTGATAAAATTGCCTGTATCGAATCCGTCAAGTCAACAGTGACCCTCTTTGTCTTAAAACAATACAAGCAAAGCGGGATCATCTTCGATGATGAAAGAAAAGACACTGGCGAAAGACTGGTCGTTACTCCATGAATTTTGAAGAAGCATTATCACAACGCGTCAAATCGATACAACCTAGCGGGATCCGCCGTTTTTTCGACCTTGCCAGTGAAGTCGAAGGTGTAATCTCTCTTGGTGTAGGTGAACCTGACTTTTCAACACCTTGGCACATTTGTGATGCGGCCATTTACTCCATCGAAAGCGGAAAGACCCATTATACTGCCAACCAGGGTTTATACGAATTACGCAAAGAAATATGCAATTATCACAAGAATCGCTTTCATACCGTGTATGACCCTAATGACGAAGTCATCGTTACGGTCGGCGGCAGTGAGGCAATCGACATCGCCTTACGATCGCTCGTCAATCCTGGAGATGAGGTCATCGTGACAAATCCTTCTTACGTCGCTTATTCTCCTGGTGTCACCTTATCCGGCGGAATCAGCGTTCCTGTAGAGCTTCGTCATGAAGATGATTTCAAATTAAAACCAGAAGCTTTGGAAAATGCAATCAGCGACAAAACAAAAGTGCTCTTGATCAACTTCCCGAGCAATCCGACTGGTGGTGTCATGAGCCATGAAGATTACGCAAAGCTTGTTCCCATCATCAAAAAGCATGAACTGATCGTCATCAGCGATGAGATTTACGCTGAACTGACCTATGATGGACAATTCGCATCACTCGCACAATTCGATGAGATCAAAGATCAAGTAATCGTCATCAACGGTTTCTCCAAGGCATTTGCAATGACTGGTTGGCGATTAGGTTATCTCTTAGCAAACAAAACCCTAACAAAGGCCATGAACAAAATTCACCAATATATCATCATGTCTGCTCCGACTGCTGCACAGTATGGAGCAATCGAAGGGTTGCGAAACGGTATACCGCATGTAGAGGAAATGATTGCTTCTTACAAAGCACGACGCAATTTCATCGTCAGCGGGTTTAACCGCATCGGATTAACGTGCCATATGCCTCACGGTGCCTTTTATGTCTTCCCAGACATTCGTCCAACCGGCTTAAGCAGCGATGCTTTCTGTGAACTGCTTGTCAAGGAAGAAAAAGTCGCATGTGTGCCTGGAACTGCTTTTGGCGATGCTGGCGAAGGCTTTATTCGCGTCTCTTACGCTTACAGCATCGAACATATCAAAGAAGCTTTAAATCGTATCGAGCACTTTCTTAAGAAATTTGATCTGAACCAATAAAAAAGAACGATCACCCTGGAACAAATGAATGCCAGACAAGGTGATCGTACTTTTTTTATAAATGAAAATGCTCTTTGACATGTAGCCAGGCAAGCAATAGATCATCAGCGATATAATCTGCTTTGCTTTGGTCTGTATCGAAACGAACCTCCCGTTTTGCGATCACATAGAGACCTGCTCGTTTTGCGGCCTCAATCCCGATTTTGGAATCTTCGATAACGACACATTGTTCTTTGCTGACTCCTAAACGGCGTATCGTTTCTAAATAGATTGCAGGATCCGGTTTGCTTGCGGGTACTTCATGACCACTGACCACTCGATCAAAATATGCGGTGATCCCATTACTAATCATCATAGTATCAATGCTTTCTTTTCGGGAACTAGATGCGATGGCTGTCTGTAATCCAAATTGTTTCATCTGCGGAAGAATATATTTTACATGCGGATTCAACAGCGTCGCATAATCTAATGCAATCGAATCGAAATGCTCACTATAAAAGATACGCATCTCTTTCTCGTTCATTTGAGGCTTCCATAATTCACCTAAGCGTTGATAAAAGAACGGCTCACTACAGCCGACAAATTCATTTACCTCATCGATACTGATCTGCTGTTCCTGTTCTTTAAAAAAATCCAGTAACAAATATTGATACATCGCCTCTGAATCAATCAATACACCGTCCATATCAAAGATTACCGCTGCCATCAAATCTCCCCCTTCTATCTGCTCATCACTTCATCCCAAGTTGGAATACTGATTGCTGCACCTTGTTTCTGAATACTGTAAGATGCCGCCTTGCTCGCCACAAATAATGCCGTTGATATAGAATCGCCTTGAAGGATACTGCGAATATAAAATCCGGTAAATGTGTCGCCTGCACAAGTAGTATCTACAACTGGCACGCGAAAAGCTTCTTGATAATACTGCTTTCCTTTATGATAGGCCCATGCTCCATTTGCCCCGCACGTCAAGACGATATGCGTCTTAGGATAACACTGGATCAGCATTTGAAGGATCGTTTCATAGCGATCGCTCTTACAATTTGCCAACGCTTTTCCTTCTATTTCATTGACAATGATCATATCGCAAGCAGCTAAAGGGCAAGAAAACAGTGAATCATCGAACGGTGATGGATTCAAAATAGTCATCATCCCTTTTTTCTGTGCTTTTTCTAATAATAGCGCACAATTGCTGGTCTCATTTTGCGTTAATAAAACGTCACCCTTTTCAAAATGTGATAGAACCTGATCGATCATCGCTTCATCGATCGCCTGGTTTGCTCCTCCATAGACGATGATGCTGTTTTCACCATTTACTACTTGTATGATCGCATGCCCACTTGCTTGATCACTGCAAAAGAGGAACGTATCATCCACTTGGTGTTCCTTTAAAAACAACCGCAATACATCCCCGTCTGCACCAATCTTCCCAGCATGCATGACGTGCAATCCGGCCGCAGACAAAGCGATCGATTGATTCAATCCCTTCCCTCCTACATTTCTGTGATAATTCAATGCACCCAATGTTTCCTTTTCTTTTACAAAATGCTCCATTTCATATACATGGTCAATATTTAAAGAGCCTACATTCAATATTTTCATTTTATATTCTCCAACTTGTTTTTATTATACAAAAGAATTAGAAAAAACAAAATGGATGCCTCCTGTAAAATACAGAAAAGCATCCATATGTTCTGCCTAATTCCTAAATATGTGTCCAGAATTCCGGGTACATATCAATTGGGGCACACTTCATTTTTCGCTTATTTGGTCATTTCTGCCATCGCTGTTTGATAAGCGATCGTCTTCTCATGTGCATTTTCCAAGGAAGAACCCTTTACGCAGTAATAGAACTTACATTTTGGCTCTGTACCACTTGGGCGAATCGCAATCCAACTTCCATCTTCTAAGTAATATTTCAATACATCCGATTTCGTAAAGCCGCTTAATTCGCTCACTGCGCCATTTTCCTTGATGACACACTCCTTGTAATCTTCAAAACGCACGACTTTTTCATTTGCGATTTCTTTGACATTGCTATTTCTCAGATCGCTGAGAATCTGTTTGATTCGCATAGCTCCTTCTTGTCCATCCAGTTTCAAGGATGTCTGGCTTTCTTCATAATAGCCTAATTCCGCATATAAATCATACAAGACATCAACCAGCGTCTTTCCTTTTGCCTTGTAATAACATGCAGCTTCTGCTAACATCAAGCAAGCCTGTGGTGCATCTTTATCACGAACGAAAGGCTTGATCAGCGAACCGTAGCTCTCTTCATAACCGAAAACATAATTCTTTTCACCGCTGATTTCATATTTAGCCACTTTTTCACCGATGAATTTAAATCCAGTCAGTGTTTTTTCACACTCTACACCATATTTATTCGCAATCTTTTCTCCTAAATCACTGGTGACGACCGTATTGAACATCACTGGATTTTCAGGCATTGCCTCTTTCTCTGTCAACTGCGATAAAATATATTCAATCAAAACGGAACCACTTTGATTTCCGGTCAATAACTTGTATTCACCCTCATGTTTTACTCCGACACCCATACGGTCTGCATCTGGGTCACATACCAAAATGATATCGGCATCTTCTCTTTTTGCATACTCTAAAGCCAATTCATATGAACCTGCTTCTTCTGGATTTGGTGTCGGTGTGTTTGAGAAATCCGGATCCGGCGTACATTGTTCCTCTACCGCTACAAAATGATATCCGGCACGCGTATACACTTCCTTTACAGGAATGTTTGCCGTTCCATGTTCCGGCGTAAAAATGATCTTAACATCATCTTTGTTTACAAACGGATTCAGCTGAATGCTCAGAACATTCTTATAGTATTCCTCATCCACTTCTTTTCCAATCACAGTGATCAGTTTTTCTTCTTCTGGTGTGACATCAGCAGTAATTGCCAATTCATCCTCGATCGCATTGACACGATCAATGACCTGCTGTGCCAGTGCTGGGACCAATTGACATCCTTTTTCATCATACAATTTATATCCGTTGTATTCTTTCGGATTATGCGATGCCGTTACCATGATTCCACCAAAGCACTTGAAATAGCGAACAGCAAATGACAGTTCCGGCGTAGGACGCAGTGATTCAAATACGTAGGAACGGATACCATGTTTTGCTAAAACACGTGCCGAATCCATTGCAAATTCCGGAGACATATGTCGGTTATCATAGCCGATCGCAATACCGCGTTTCTTTGCCTCTTCCCCATGCGCTTCGATATAAGCGGCAAAGCCTTCGTTTGCTTTACGAATCGTATGCAGATTGATTCGATTCGTACCAGGTCCCAATAACCCACGCATGCCTGCCGTACCAAATTCAATCGTTGTATAAAAAGCGTCATCTTTTTCTTTTTCTGTCATATTCTCTAAAACTTCTTTATAAGAAGGATCTAGATTCGGGTGGTTGAGCCACCTTTCATAAGCTTCATTAACCATTTTTATCGACCTCTCTTTTAATTATAGCTTGTATATCCATTATACCATAAACAACCTTGAAATCATCATAAAAACAATAAAAAGTGAACGCTTTCATAAAAAACGTTTCCACAAAAAAAGCTATTATAGAATCATAATAGCTTCATTTCATCATTAAGCGATGATCTTTTGAGCGCGCAATACTTCTTCGATAGCAGCGATTGCAGCATCCTCGTCTTCACCATTGCAAGAAATAGTGATTTCTGACTGTGTAGGGATACCTAAAGACATTACGCCCATGATTGATTTCATGTTCACTTCACGTCCTTTAAATGCTACGTTAACCTCGCATTTAAATTTGCTTGCAGCGTTTACTGCTACCGTTGCAGGACGTGCGTGTAATCCAACTGGATCGACTACAGATACAGTAATTTGTTTCATTTTCTAACTCCTCCTATAGTTCTTTACCTAGTCTCTATTTTACTCCTTTTTGGTAACACTTACAATCCTTTTTATTCAATTTCTATTTTTTTGCACTTGTTTTTCGCTTTTCTCAGGATTCCTCTAATTTCTTCCATCTGTTCTGTATCAAAGGATGGAATCTTTACTTGTTCAAGTTCTCTAGCAAAGATACCTTTTCCTTCAATCAGACGATCTGAAAAAGTCCCATCATAGATATGAGAATTACCACAGCTTGGACTGCGCGCCTGCAAAATTGCCAGTTCAGCCCCTTTTTGTAAAGCGATATTCAGCGCTTTTTTCGCACCAGCACGATATGCCTGATCCTTCGATTCACCAGATTTTGTTTTTACGATTCCATCGACGATCTCACAGCACTCTCTAGGGATTGGCAAAGAGCCAAGCACTTCCGGGCAAAGGGGAATGAGCGTATGTCCGCGCAGCAATGTTACAAGTTCTTCATTATAATTATCTTTACCGTTATATTTGCATTTATTTCCTAATAAACAACTGCTGACAGCGATTTTCATCTCTTTTTATGATCCTTTCTCCATTTCCCTAGTCGGAATAAAAAACTCCATGCATAGATCAGCTAGCAGATCCGAGTGTACTACATAACTCGTATGGGTTTCATTTTCTAAGATCAACAAACGACTGTTCGTCAAAAATGCTAGCTCTCTTGCGTGCGCATGCTCAATGATATCATACTCTCCAACGATCACCCATGCCGGTGCTCTCACCTTTTGTAAATCGTCTTCGGTCAGCCAAGGTTCATTCAACATCAGGGGTATCAGCGGATTTCCATCTTCGTTGTATTCCTGCACCATTTCTAAACGCGCTTCTTCCTTAATACCGTAAGGATGATAATTTGCACCGCACAGAATCAGACGACGTACGCGTTGTGGAAACCAGATCGCTAAGAATAAAGCTACGATACCCCCATCACTAAAACCTAAGATATCGACCGGTTGATCAAACAGCAACGCAAAGGCCTGTGCAAAATCTTTTGCCATGTCCGCATAATGATACTCTTCTACCGCAGAACTCTTTCCATGCCCTCTCGTATCAAACGCATAGATGCGATACTGTGTTTGCAAGGATTGTATCAGTTCAATGAAAATAGTATGATCCTCTCCATTACCATGTAAAAGGACCAAAGGCAATCCCTCACCGTATTCCTCATAAAACAAATCAATGTCATTGACATGAAGATAAGACATGTTGTCACCTCTTTCGGTATTATCTTAACATGAAAAAGATGGCATTGGCCATCTTTTTCAAAGGGGTTAATATTTCAACAGTTCGTCATACAACAGCCCGTATGTAACAGCACTCTTTTCCCAACTGACATCCGTATTCATCGCATGACGAATCAATGTTGTCCAATCCGCTTTACGATTATAGTACACGTCGATCGCATAATACAATGTGTTGATCAATTCATCAGAACTATAATTTGTAAAACTAAAGCCATTTCCGCTCTTTTCATATTCATTAAACGGTTGTACGGTATCACGCAGACCACCCGTTTCACGAACCAGTGGCAACGTTCCATAACGCATGGAAATCAGCTGAGAAATACCGCACGGTTCAAATAGCGAAGGCATTAAGAACAGATCACTCGCCGCATAAATACGATGAGCCAACGATTCGTTATAACCACGATAGAATACGATCTTTCCTTTATTTCCAGCTTCCAGCTGCGCCATCTTCTCTTCAATCAGCGGTTCTCCGCTACCTAAAACAGCCAACTGGATCGGTGCTGCACAGATCTCATTCAGTTTCTCCATCAATAGATAGAAACCTTTTTGCCAAGTTAAACGAGAAACGACACCAACCAATAACACGTTCGCATCTTCCTGCAAGCCCAACTCTTTTTGCAGAGCCAGTTTATTCTCTTTTTTCTGTTCTTGTACATTTACTTTATTGAAATGATATGGTACTTCCGGATCCGTCATCGGGTCCCAAGACTCGATATCAATGCCGTTAACGATTCCCCAAAGGTCATATTTACGCATATTGAGCACCATTTCCAAATGCTCTCCATACTGCGGCGTTAAGATTTCCTGGGAATAACTTGGCGATACGGTCGTCACTTTATCCGCATACAGGATACCGGATTTCATAAAGCTGATTCCACCATCATAACGAACATTACCGTTATCAAACAAATGATAACCAAGGCCTAAGCAGCTATCCAGCATCTCTACGCCAAAGTTTCCTTGGTAAGCCAAATTGTGAATCGTATACACATGACGAATATTGCGATAACGCTCATCATAGCCATGTGCTTCTTTACACAGGCAAGGAATCATGCCTGTATGCCAATCGTGGCAATGGATGATTTGCGGCCAGTAATTCAACTGATTGAGCATTTCCAAAACTGCCTTTTGGAAATAAGCAAAACGCTCACCATCATCGTCATAGCCATATAACGAATCCCGCTCAAAATACCCTTGATGTTCAACAAAATAGAACACGACATTATTGCGGATGATCGAATACAAACGCACAGGCACTTCATGATAATTGATTGAAACCGTATATTCTTTTTCAAAATAGAAATCCTGATGATATTTTTGTGCAATCTTTTGATAAAGAGGCATAATTACACGCACTTCATGCCCTTTCTTCACCAATTCTGGAGAAAGCGAACCAATAACGTCCGCTAATCCACCAGTCTTGATAAAAGGCAATCCCTCACCAGCAACCATTAAGATGCTAGCCATCAGATACGATCTCCTCTCTTGATATAGATAGGACGATCTGCCTCTCCGATCAGTTCCTTCTTACGAGTCGCTACTACTTTTTTATCCACGACAGCATATTTTACCACGACATCTTCACCGATCGTAACTCCTGGTAAAATCACGCTGTTCTCTACAACTGCGCCTTTTTTGATGATAACACCACGGCCGATGATCGAATTTTTAACGGTTCCTTCAATATGGCAACCATTGGATACCATTGACATGACCGCACTGCCTTCATTGAAATACTGCGTAGGTGCTGAATCATTGGTACGCGTATAGATCGGCCATTCTGGAGAGAACATATCTTTTGCCTTTTCAAAGTTCAACAAAGACATGTTCGCATCATAATAGCTCTTGAAATCGCTGACACAAGCAAAGAAGCCACGCAGAGAAACACCACGAATATCCAGTTCTGAACATTCATCATTGATGATGTCTTTGAACCAATACATCGAACTCGTGTTCGCTGCTTTCTTCACTAATGTGATGAATAACTCTTTTGACAGGATATAAGTACCGCAAGAAATTGAACGGTTCTTATAATTACCCAGGTTCGTTTCGATGGCCAATACGCCTTTTTGACGATTCAAGGTCAAGCAATCGCAATCGATGAATGCATCTTTTGCATTATCTACATTCTTATAGAGGATGGAGATATCTGCACCGCTTTTAATGTGCTGATCCAACAATTCCTCATAATTTGCACGGAAGATCATATTGCTGGATGTGATGATCACATATGGATCCGGTGCATCCTGAATGGATTGCATATTGAACATATAAGCGCTGATATCGCTGTTATATACACTGTTGTTGCTCATATCTTCAGCAGTCAGAATATGCAATTTTCCCCGTTTAGAGTTAATGTTATAATGACGTCCTGTTCCCAGATGTTCGATCAAAGAACGCGGATTTGCTTTTACATAGACTTGAATGCGGTCAACACCGCTTTTGCTTAAATTAGAAATCGGGAAATCGATCATACGATAACGTCCCAAAAAGGAGAAAGCGGCAACTGGTCGATAGTCCTGCATTCCCTTAACTAAAACGTTTGCTCCCTCGTAGTTTACAATACCGAATGCTTCACACATACCTATTCACCTCTTACCCTTTTCGAAATCAAAACGATTTCTTCGCTCTTTGGATCGCCTACCACGCATCCTGGATCGATCTTGACACCATCCGCTACAATTGCACGATAAACTTTTGCCCCCGCACCAACTTCAACATTTGGCATCAGCACTGCTTCATTTATCTCTGCATTTTCGCCGACACGGACATTGGTGAAGAGCACAGAGTTCTCCACGTCACCTTCAATGACGCATCCTTGGTTGATGTAAGCATTCTTGACTATTCCCTTCTCACCTACATAGTGAGGCATCGTTGGAACGTCTTCTGTATAGATCTTCCAAGAAGGATCGCTCAAATCCAGATCGTTATGTTTGTCCAACAGGTCCATATTGGCTTCCCAAAGAGAATCGATGGTACCAACATCTTTCCAATAGCCTTTGAACTGCCATGCAAATAAACGTTTTCCATCATTCAACATCGTTGGAATGATATCTTTACCAAAATCATGGTTCGAATTTGGATTATCCATATCCGCAATCAACATCTTACGCAACAGCTTCCAATTAAAGATATAGATTCCCATTGATGCCAGATTGCTCTTTGGCTGTGCAGGTTTTTCTTCAAATTCAACGATACGGTCTTCTTCATCCGTATTCATGATACCAAAGCGGCTTGCTTCTTTCATCGGCACAGGTAAAACTGCAATCGTTGCATCCGCATTGCATGCAATGTGATGAGAAAGCATCTTCGAGTAATCCATCTTATAAATATGGTCACCAGAAAGAACCAATACATATTCAGGTTCATGTGTATCGATAAAATCGATATTCTGCGAGATGGCATCTGCTGTTCCACGATAGACATCAAAAGCTGTACCATCTTTTTCACGTGGAGGCAAAACATAGACACCGCTATCGCGTGTATCCAGTCCCCAACGCTGTCCCGCTGCAGCATAAGAGTTCAGGATTACAGACTCATACTGCGTCAGCACACCTACTACATTAATGTTTGAGTTGGCGCAGTTACTCAGAGGAAAATCAATAATACGATATTTTCCACCAAAATAAACTGCAGGTTTGGCGTTTTTCTTGGTCAAGTCTAACAAACGTGTTCCTCGACCTCCGGCAAGAATCATTGCCAGCATTTTATTCTGTTTCATATTAAACCCCCTTTAGGTTCTCTATATTTTATAGTATACTACATTCCAATAAAATTTCCAGCATTTTAGTGCTTTTCTGCCAACTTTTGTATGCGCTTGCAATTTTTCTTTCATTTTACTTCCTCTCAACTTTCTTTTTACTTCACTGTCATTTTATTTTCTTTTCCCTTATTTGAAAACCCTTTCGACAAAACAAGTCAGTTTTTACCAACATTCATTCCCATAAGTTTCCTATCATAGCAACCTCTTGTATAATCGACCTTCCAATTCTTTTCTAAAAGGAGATTTCCACACCTTTTTTCACAGGATCTACATGTGATCTTCTAATCAATCCTCACAAAACACAAAAAGGCTATGCGCTGTACACATAGCCTTACTTGCTTTAGTAATCTCTTTCTTCGCTCCATTCAATAATCGCTTTGCTTTGACCATCAATCTCAAATTCATATTCCATCCCCTGATAGTGGATCTCTCCTTCATAGATCAGCTGACCATCTTCATACTCTGCTTCGATCTTGAGATTGGCTTGTGTTGCTCCATTAACCTTCTCTAGCGCAATCGCCTTTGCCTCTTCAAGAGAAATGGTTTTTGACGTATCGTTTTGTGCAGGTACCCAATTTTCAATATCATAATCTTTTGCCAGGATCTCTCCATCACTCTGTGCTATCTCATAGTCATATTCTTTTCCATCCGCATAAAATTCCACTTCATAAATGAGCTGTCCACGTTCATACTCTTCTTCCACCTTGACCAACTGGGCATCGCTCATCAATACCCCGGCATCCGTCATGGCAATCGCCTTCGCCTGTTCCTTTGTGATTGATTTTGTAGTTTGCTGTGAGGACGTTGAAGAAGCGGAAGAAGACGTTGTCGATTGCTGCTCATTTTGAGATGAGGATACTGGATCCTTTGTTGCATTCGTCTTTGTTTTTCTTATTTCTTTTTCCTGTTTGAGAATTGTTCCCTCTTGTTGATCGATCGTGTAGTCATAGTGTGTATCGTCTACACTGAATTCCACTTCGTATACCATTCGTCCATCTTCCGTGTCCTTCCATACCGTCAGATCGCTCACTGTTGTTTCTTCCACACCAGCATCTTGAAAAGCAATTTCTTTTGCACGCTGTTCAGAGATCTTCATTTCAGAAATTTGGGTGATCGTTGCTGTCTGCGGCAATGATGTCGTGCTCGCATGTACACCGCATCCTGCCAATAAGGTGAGTAGAGAAGCTGTCGCTGTCAGTTTTAAGATATTATTTTTCATAAGGTTTTCCTCCTATTTCCTTTTTACACTTTTATTGTAGCGGTCAAAGATGAAAATAAGATGAACGCCAAACAGAAATATCGCATAAAAAAGGCATCCGTTCGATGCCTAAACCAAATCATAAAGCTCTAACAACTGCGCTGGAGAAGTCCCGTTTTTAGAAGATAACACCATGGAACTTTGGAAGTAATAAGATTTATAAAA
>CBCTZR010000055.1:0-14529 GCA_965151435.1 uncultured Merdibacter sp.
CAGAAAAAAAGGAGCCAACCTAAATCTTCTTAGGTTGACACCATTGGCCTTTAAACAAAGGCTTTTTTCATATATGACCGATTTTTCGGTATACATGTGGGTATACGTTACATAATTGATCGAATTCGTTGACTATTTTACTATTGCTTTATATCGACTCATAATAGAATGATGAATCGTTCTGGTTGTTATTTTTCGAATATTCAAATGAGACCGTTATTGAAAGACGGTAAGATCACGCAGGATGAATATGAGGATTTCATTAAGTAATACCCGTTCCCTAAAGATCGGACGATTATTGATTAGCACTCTCAAGCAGGGTGCTTTTTGCGCAGAGGAATGATTGACAAAAAAATCGGGGAGGGGGGTATGATATTTACATCGTGCATGATATGATTGAATAATCGATAGATAGGAAGGGATAGAATGAATACGAGAGAGATCTTAGTTGTCCAAGATTTGTGTAAGACGTTTACCTTATCAAAGCGACAGCAGAAAATAGAAAAAACTCATGATAAAAAAAGAAAAGCAGTTGATCATTTGTCATTTGCGGCGTATGAAGGTGAAATCTTTGGCTTGCTTGGACCAAATGGCGCAGGGAAGACAACGACTTTGCGCATGCTGGCAACGTTGATTCGGCCGGATACAGGGGATGCTTGGATCGATGGTCTTAGTATTGTTGAACAGCCAAATCTTGTCCGCGGCAAAATAGGTTTTTTGACGAGTGAACTGCGCTTGGAAGATTTTTTTACTCCCAATCAGCTGTTTCAGTTTTTTGCGGAATTGCATCAAATGGATCAACAATTGATCGATCAACGCCGACAGGAATTGTTTGAACGTTTTGGCATAATGGATTTTGCGGAAGTGAAAGTGGCAAATCTATCAACAGGGATGCGACAGAAGGTTTCAATCGTCATTTCGATCCTCCACGATCCTTCCATTATCATCTTCGATGAACCTACGAATGGCTTGGATGTTCTCACAGCGAAGACCGTTACCGATTTTTTATTGGAACTTCGTAATCAAGGACGAACAGTCATCTTGTCGACGCATATTTTTTCATTGGTGGAAAAACTGTGTGATCGCGTAGGAATCATCATCAATGGGAAAATGGTTGAATGTGGGGAACTGCAGACATTGATCAAAGAACAGAGTTTAGAGGACAAGTTCTTTGCAATCTATCAGAAAGTGGCAGGTGATCAAAATGGGTAAGGGAATATGGCCGATCATGAAGAAAGAGCTGACACGTTTTTTTAAGGATCGACGTTTATGCTTGACGACGTTGTTGTTACCAGGGGTACTGATCTATGTAATCTATAGTTTTATGGGGGATGCGCTGGGATCGCAGTTTACAGTAAGCGAAGATTATCAGTATACGATAGAAACTTTACATCTTCCACAAAGTGTTCAGATGTTGAGCGAGGAGCTGCCCTTTACCATTCACGAAGTCGATTCGGCAGATGCTTCGGGTGCAATGGAAAGAGTGGAACAACAGGAAATTGATCTGTTCATTGAATTTCCGATGGACTTTGATGCGGCAATTGCACGGTATGATGTGACGAGCAATGAAGCGGCACCGAACGTAAAGATCTATTATAATTCGGCATCGACTGAATCCTCGCAGGCGTTTACACAAATGAGTGAATTATTAAATCAATATGAAAGCAGCATTTCGAATAAATTTGATATCAATCAAGGGAATGGTACGTATGATCTAGCAGACGCACGCGATTTGAGTTCGATGACGTTCTCCTCTTTGCTGCCGATGCTGATTATGATCTTTTTGTTTTCCGGATGCATGGCGGTTGCGCCTGAGTCCATCGCCGGGGAGAAAGAACGCGGAACGATTGCGACGATTCTCGTCACTCCGATTCGCCGCAGCGAATTAGCTTTAGGAAAGATCTTCTCCTTATCCATCATATCTTTGTTGGGAGGATTGTCTTCGACGATCGGTGTCTTATTATCCATGCCAAAACTCATGGGGGATACGGATATCTCTATGAATGTCTACGGTATTCAGGATTATGCAATGTTAGGATTGATCGTATTATCAACGGTCTTGCTGTTGATTGCGATGATTTCCATCATCAGTGCATTTGCAAAGAGCATTAAAGAAGCACAGACGTTTGTCATGCCGTTGATGATCTTGGTCATGCTCATTGGAGTCACCGGCATGTTTAATGACGTGCAACAAAGCGGTATATTTTATTTGATTCCGCTTTATAATAGTGTTCAGTGTATGTCCGCAATCTTTTCATTCCAGATTGATCTCGTACAGGTGTTGGTGACGATCGTATCCAATCTGATCTATACATTCGTATTGATCGTCGTGTTGACGCGTATGTTTCATAATGAACGTGTAATTTTCAGCAGATGATTACGGTATCGAACAGATACCGTTTTTTTATAAAACGATTGTAATGAGAGAGGGACTTTCTTTATAATAGAATCCAGATTGAAATGGGGAGGAATACAACGATGTATCAGTCTATGCGTAATGCCTTAATCAAGACGATTCCAATCTTGTGCGGTTATCTCTTTTTAGGATTTGCTTTTGGTATTTCTCTGCAGCAGGCGGGATTTGGCGTATGTTGGGCCTTGGCAATCTCGACATTGGTTTATGCAGGATCATTGCAGTTTATGCTGATTCCTTTTATGGTGTCGAATGCGCCGCTTTTTACGGTCTTCTTAACTTCTCTTTTTGTTAATTGTCGTCATATCTTTTATGGACTCACTTTTATTGAACGTTTTCAAAAAGTAAAGCGCGGATGTGCTTATCTCATATTTTCGCTGACTGATGAAACGTATTCGGTATTGTGTGCACAACCGGATGTCGATGCTCTCAGTGATCAGGAATTGTTATTCATCCATCTTTTCGATCACCTTTATTGGATCATCGGCTCTGTGATTGGCGCATGCTTTGGCAGTGTGTTGCCATGGGATCTTACGGGTATCGATTTTGCGATGACCGCTTTGTTTGGTGTGATCTTCTGTGAACAGATGGAACATGCGCTTAGCCGTTTGCCAGCGGCAATCGGAATTGGCTGCGCTTTGATCGCCATTGCAATCTTTGGTGTCGATCAGTTTTTATTGCCGGCATTGGTACTTACAGTTTTCCTGCTCAGCGTGTTGCGCTCTTGGATCGAGGTGAAAGAACATGATTGATTGGATCCATGCATTTATGATCATCGGGGTTGCTAGTGTAGTGACGATGTTTACAAGGGCATTGCCCTTTATCGCTTTTCATCATCGTCAGCTTCCAACAATGATCGCTTATCTGGGAAAGGTCTTGCCGTCATCAATCATCGTGATCTTGGTGATCTATTGTTTAAAAGACGCATTCATTTCTTTACAAACAGAAAGCCTCGCTGCTTTTCTTTCGTTAGCTGTGCTTTTTTTCGTGCACCGTTGGCGTCATCAAGTTTTACTGAGCATTGGTTGTTCGACGTTTCTCTATATGGTGTTGATTCGTATATTCCCCCTTATTTAAAGGGAGAATAAGGATTGCGTAATGTAGGGTTGTATGATATATTATTATATGTTTAGTCGCTAGGAGGACCAATGGACAGTTATTATGACACGTTGATCAAGCAATGTGAGACGTTGATGCAACAGCAGGAACATGCGCAGGCATTGAAACTTCTTGAAGAGGAGCTGTCGATGCCGTATATTCCAAAGCAAGTGGAAGAAAAGATCATTGCCATGTACAATGAATGTCGCTCTGCTTTACGTCTGTCGCAGAAGATTTCCACAAAGGTATATGCTATCGAAGAACTGTTGAAAGGCTCGATCGATGAGCAGTTTCAAGCGGTTGAACAACTACGGTCAAGTAATATTCGTAATCACCTTGCTCTCGTACAGGAAACATTCGATACCAATGAAAATGATTGGATCAAAGCTTTCTTGATCGAAGCGCTGTGTGAGCAGAATGTCAGCGAGGAATTTACGATACAGCGGGATGGACTGCAATATACATTTATCCCTTGTGCTTTAACATTGCCAAGAGAAAGTGAAGCGATCCATTGCTGTGTTGAAGAGATGCGGGCATGGTTTGAGAATGAAAATCCTTCTTTCTTGTCACAGTGTGTCGAAACGCTGATGCAGGAGGCATATCTGCGCCTGCCGATGGATATAGATGAAACAGAGTGTATCCCATTGGCGCTTGCAGTAGTGGAATATGTGTTCGATGCATATCAGATGCCAGAAGCATTTGCTGCCTTTTTGAAAGAAAAAGGTCTTGCGTTTGCGTATGATTATGAATTATTATTAGAAAAGCATAATTGCTCATTTGCGTAACTTTGATGCAGGAGGTAGGAACATGAGTTCAAAATGGGAATTAAAAGAAAAATCAACAGGAGAGCTGACTGCGGTCGTCGAAGGCGATCTTTGGAAAGATGCACAGAAAAAAGTATTTAACAAATTAAAGAGAAATATCAATATTCCAGGATTCCGTAAAGGACAGGCACCAGCAGCCTTGATTAAAAAACAGGTACCTGTACAAAATATTTTAATGGATGCTGCTGAAGAAATTGCTAATCAGGTACTTGGTGAAGGAATTGAAGAGCATGATCTTTGGTTAGTTGCTCGTCCAACGCTGAGCATTGATGAATTGAATGAAGAAAAAGCAATTTTGAAATTCATCTGCGTTGTAAAACCGGAAGTGAAACTGGGCGAATACAAAAACTTGCCAATCAAGAAAAAGTCAACACGGGTAACGCAAAAGGAAATCGATGCAGAGGTAGAACGTCTGCAGGAACGCTACGCAGATCTCGAGTTGAAAGAAGAAGGTGCTGTTGAAAACGGAGATACAGCAGTAATCGATTTTGAAGGATTCAAAGACGGTGTTGCTTTTGATGGCGGAAAAGGAGAAGATTATCCATTGGAAATCGGCTCTGGTTCATTCATTCCAGGCTTTGAAGAACAATTGATCGGTATGCAGAAAGGGGAAACAAAAGACATTGATGTCACATTCCCTGAAAACTATGGAGCTAGCGATTTAGCTGGACAGCCTGCTGTATTTAAAGTGACAGTAAAAGAAATCAAAGCAAAAGTTCTTCCGGAAGTAAACGATGAACTGGTAAAAGAAGCGAAGATCAAAGACGTGGAGACGTTGGAAGATTATCGTTCATATATGAAGAAAACAATTTCTGAGCGCAAAGAACAGGAAAATGAAGAGAACTTTACAAATGAACTGTTGACGAAGATCGTTGAAAATGCAGAAGTTGAAATTCCTGATGCAATGATCGAAAGTGAAACAGATCAGATGGTCAATGAGTTCAAACAGCGCTTGAGTGGTCAGGGCTTCACATTGGAACAGTTTGCTGCAGTAACTGGACAAAATGAAGAAATGATCCGTGCTGAGATGCGCAAGGATGCTGAGAAGAAAGTCAATGTTCGTTTAGTATTAGAAGCAATCGCTGAAGCTGAAAAGATCGAAATCAGCGAGGAAGATATTGAAGCAGAATTACAGGAAATCGCCAACCAGTTTGGCAGACCGCTGGAACAGGTAAAACAACTGATTTCCAATGATGCGGTTTCTTATGACTTACGTCAGCGCAAAGCGTTAGAGCTTATCAAGGAAACAGCAGGTAAGTAGAAAAAAAGACGCTCACGCGTCTTTTTTGACAGTGAAAGGAGTGAACGATATGGAAAACTATAGAAAAGCACCCCTTGTATGTACACGTGGCGTGATCGTTTTTCCAAATCAGGAAATCATCATCGATGTAGGAAGAGAAAAATCCATTCGTGCGGTGGAAGATGCACGTCAGCAATTTGAAGGACAAGTCGTATTGGTATCGCAGCGAGATCTGACATTGGAAGATCCAAAGATGGAAGATCTCTATACGGTCGGTACGCTGTGTGAGATTCGTCATATTCGTCGTTTAGAGGGTTATCTGCGTGTTAAATTTCGCGGAATCAATCGCTGTGAACTGACTGCGATCGAAGAAGAGAATGAGTGTCAGATCGCCCATGTAAATCTTTTGATGGATCAGCGTCAGGATGAGATGGAAAAGATCTCCTTGATTCGCATGATCGCCCAGCAATTTGAAGAGATGGAGTCTGTCTCTGCACATTTGCCAAAAGAAGTCATCACTGAATTGGCAAAAGGTGTTTCTGCACAGCAGTTATCGGATCAGATTGCGCAGATGTTTCCATTTTCATTAGAGAAACGACAAGAGTTTTTGGAAACACTGGGAATCAATGATCGATTGATGCTCGTGCTTCAAGAGCTACGCAATGAAAAACAGTTAAACGAGATTGAAAACAAGATCAATGAAAAAGTAAAAGAACGCATCGAAGAAGGTCAGAAAGAGTATTATCTGCGTGAAAAGATGCGTGCGATCAAGGAAGAACTTGGCGATGTCGTCGATACGGAGAAAGATGTGGAAACGATCCGTCGAAAACTAGCCGAGAATCCTTATCCGCAAAACATAAAAGATAAGATCAACGAGGAGCTGTCCCGTTATGAGATGCTGCCGGCAGCCAGTGGAGAAACAGGCGTTATTAAAACTTATATCGATTGGTTGGTCGGTTTGCCTTGGTGGCAGGAAAGCGATGATAATGAGGATCTGCAGAAAGCAGCCCAGATCTTGGATGAGGATCACTTTGGATTAGAAAAAGTGAAAGAACGTATCCTGGAATATCTGGCTGTCAAACAGATGACAAATTCATTGAAAGCACCAATTTTGTGTCTGGTAGGTCCTCCAGGGGTTGGAAAGACTTCTTTGGCCAAATCAATTGCCAGAGCATTGGATCGTAAGTTTGTCAAGATTTCTTTAGGTGGCGTGAAGGATGAGAGCGAGATTCGCGGTCATCGTCGTACTTATCTGGGAAGTATGCCGGGACGTTTCATCCAAGCGATGAAAAAAGCACAGACGATCAATCCGGTCTTCCTGATCGATGAGATCGACAAGATGGCAAGTGACTACAAAGGAGATCCGGCCAGTGCTATGCTGGAAGTGTTGGATCCAGAACAGAATGCCCTTTTTTCCGATCACTATCTGGAAGAACCTTATGATCTGAGTAAAGTGTTGTTTATCGCAACGGCAAATTATTTGGAAAACATACCGGCTGCACTTCGCGATCGATTAGAGATCATCGAGCTTTCTTCGTATACCGAATTAGAGAAAGTGCAGATTGCCAAAGATCATCTGGTGCCAAAGCAAATCAAAGAAAACGGATTAAAATCCAGTCAGCTGAAAATCGATGATGAGATGTTATTGTATCTGATCCGCTATTACACAAGAGAAAGCGGTGTTCGTCAGTTAGAACGAACGATTGCGACCATTTGCCGAAAGAGCGTATTGGCTATTCTCAAGGATCACAAAAAGAGCATTCGGTTAACGAAAAAATTAGCCAAGGAATGGTTAGGAAATGAGAAATTTGAATATGGCAAGCGCGAACATAAGAATCAGATCGGTACAGTGACTGGTTTGGCATATACTTCTTTTGGCGGTGATGTGCTGCAGATCGAGGTTAATAAATTTGAAGGCAAAGGAAAATTGGTGTTGACCGGTCAGCTTGGCGATGTGATGAAAGAAAGTGCGACGATCGCTTTGGATTACATTCGTGCCAATGCTAAAAAATTCAAGATCAATAGCGATGTTTTTGAAAAAACAGACATTCATATTCATGTACCGGAAGGAGCTGTACCTAAAGATGGACCTAGTGCGGGTGTGACCATGACAACTGCGTTGGTATCTTGCCTAAGCGATATACCGGTTCGCAGTGATGTGGCGATGACCGGTGAAGTGACATTGAGAGGAAATGTGCTGCCGATCGGTGGATTAAAAGAGAAGTCTCTGGCTGCTCATCGCAGTGGTATTTCGACAGTGATCATTCCTAAAGCAAACGTGAAAGATCTTGATGATATTCCACAGACAGTAAAGGATGCCATGGAATTCGTACCTGTAGAACGAGTAACTCAGGTATTGGATGTGGCATTGGTTCGTTCGCATGCAGTTTCATAAAGCAGAATTGGTCATATCAGCACCGGATCGTCATTCTTGGCCTGACAGTAATTTGCCTGAAATCGTTTTGGCAGGGCGTTCCAATGTAGGCAAAAGCAGCTTTATCAATGCGATGACCAATCGTAAGAAGCTGGCATATGTTGGAAGTACACCAGGAAAGACACGGTTGTTAAACTTCTTTAATTTGGATGATAAATATATGTTGGTAGATGTTCCTGGATATGGTTATGCAAATTTATCCAAACAGCAGTTGTTGCGTTTTGGTGAAATGATGGAAGATTATTTCAATGAACGCCAGCAGAAAAAGGGAGCGGTGATCTTGGTGGATGCCCGACATTTACCAACGGAAGATGATCATACGATGTTGGAATATATCCGCTATTTTGAAGTTCCTATTCTGATCGTAGCGACAAAGATCGATAAAGTGCCTAAAACAAAGCGTGCACATCATCTTGCACGGATTCGAAAAGATCTTCAGCTGCGGCCAGATGAGAAGTTGTTTACATTCTCTTCGCAAACAAAAGAAGGGGCAGAAGCAATTTGGGAAGCGATGATCCAATTGTTGGAAAAAAAATAAACTGTGTTCGTCTCAAGGACGACACAGTTTTTTTATGTTTGTTTCGTTTGGCAAGCAAAAGAAAAAGTATCCATATAAAAAGGATACCTATAACAATTACATATCGTCGATGGGCTTCTGGTAGAAACGACCATAGAAGTTGCTGGTATGATACGTGTTGATGATGACGTTTGGATCTGCTGTCTGTAGACATAAGACGACGTCATGCGCCTCATAGGAAGAGACAACGGTTTTACAGATATATATTTTTTTATGTGCGTATGCACCATATCCTTCAATGACCGTCATGCCGTGACGGAAATGATCAAAATAATAATCGCTCACCATCTCTGGATGTTGTGTTGTAGCTTCGATTGTGATTTGCTCGTAACGATGATGAAATGTAGAGATCGTTCGTGTGGATATGAACTGGAATACGATGGAATATCCGGCATATTCCCAACCGAAGATAGCACCGAAGATGACCAGGATGAATACGTTGAACAAAAAGATCTGGTTCCAAATCGATTTGTAAATCTTATTGGAAACATAGAGGGAAATAAAATCCGTACCGCCGGTCGATCCGTTTGCTTTTAAAGCTAAAGTGATGGCCATGCCGTTGAGAAATCCTCCAAAAGCTACATTCAAGATCACATCGTCCAAGATCGGCTCAAAATGGGCGACTCCCAATAAGAAGGAAGTCAAACAAAACTGTAAAGAGCTATAGAGCGTAAAACGTTTTCCAACGGAACGATAACAAGCGAGCGCTACGGGTACATTTAATATCAAGATACCTAAAGATGTTGGAAAATATCCTCCGCATAAGTTGGCGATACGATCTAATAAGATGGCTACACCAGTGAATCCTGCTGATAACAAGTTTGCTGGATTGATAAAGGATTGAATGACGTAAGTTTGCAAAAGAGAGGAACATACAATCATCACCAGCGAGATCGTTATCCGTATTTTTTTATTTTTCTTTAGCTGTTTATACCATTGCAAAGAAACCATGAGATACCCCTTTCTACTTCTATCCCTTTCTGCTTAATCGTTATCATCCATGACAATTAACTCATTGGCATAAGGCAATGTCTTGATCCAGTCACAGACGACATGCCATTCTTCTAATTTATGATTCTTACGGGCATGGTAGATGTTGATCAATGTCTCATAATTAAAACTGCACGTACGTAACTGATGATAGCTCGTAGGCAAGAGCTGTATCATGCTGTACCAGGTTTCTTTATCTTTGCTTTCTAAGTACTGTTGGCGAAGTTCCTCCAATGTTTGGATCGTCGATTGCAAAGAGGATCGTGCCGCTTCATTCATGTGCTCGTGTGAAAAATCATCGAGTGTAAATGGTTTGGCGGCAATCTTATGCATCGTGGAAGTGGAGTTTGCTACAGTAGCTACTTTATATGTGTCATATTCTTTCCACCAGTATAAAGGCGCTTCGAAATCAACGGAAACAAAGATTTGGCGGATGAATTTGCGATGATCGCTTCCGGCGCGCACCAAACGTTTCGCCAGGTTGAGATCGTTTTCGCCAAAAACAAACTGACCGTTTTCATCATAATAGCTGTCCATGCGATTCCAGCTGTTAAGCGGGTTACGAGCGCCACGAATGGCATTTTCCATATTCATTACACTTGTTTTACTTATCTTTATCATGCGTATTCTCCTTAAAATATTCTTATTTATCATAACATATTTTATAGATTGGCGAACGAAAATCAAGCAAAACGAACGTCTTTTTTTTGGACTTAGCGCATATAGATTCTTGTAGGAGGATGACATATGAAGACCATGAGAATTGAGAAGCAGCTGATCTTGGAACATGAGATTTCTGAAATTATTCGGGTATTGATTCAAGAAGGACTGCAATATAAAAAGGAAGAAGACGGGGTTCGTGCGATTGGGCCGCTGTATGTACTGGGTAGTTATTTGGATGAACAAGGGCAGACACGTTCGATCAAAGAGATGATCGATATGGATGTGTTTGCTCCTTCCCAAAAATTATCACAAGAGGATTT
The DNA here is from genome assembly GCA_965151435.1 of uncultured Merdibacter sp. GTDB lineage: Bacteria > Bacillota_I > Bacilli_A > Erysipelotrichales > Erysipelotrichaceae > Merdibacter. Next base: position 10,560 of record CBCTZR010000055.1, read on the forward strand.
TTATATACAGATCGGTGATATAGGGTATCAGGGGAATAAGCAAGAACTATCTTTGGAAATCGAATTGCAGATTGCCGGATTGAAAACTGAAAATGAAGAACCAAGCGAAGATACGGAAGTGAATGAAGAACCAATAGAGGATAAAGAAGAAGATGAAGCACTGGCATTATTAGATGATTGTTTTGATGATCTGTTTGAGGAAGAGAGCACTTATACGACTTGTCGCCTGGTGGTCGCAAAAAAAGAGGATACGTATGCATCGATTGCACAACGTTACCAAGTAGATCAAAACAAATTAAGAAACTGTAATCAAAACCGAGAGATATTGGAAAAAACGCTGATTCGTCTTCCGTAGTATGTATTGACATACAAAATGAATTTGTTTAGAATATAAGAAACTAGTTCAAATGCGAAGAACAGAAGGAGTAACAGCAAATCGTTGTATAGAGAGTCCTTGGTGCTGGAAAAGGATGAACGCTTGTTGTGAAGGTAGTCTGGGAGCAGCTTTCCTGAAGAGATGTAAGGAGAGACGCAGTTACAGCGTTAGGGAAGAAAGGCATGTAGATTCATGCGAATAAAGGTGGTACCACGAAAGCGTCCTTTAGCGGCGCTTTTTTTGTTGGAGGAAAGAAATGGAATTGGAAAGCACACGGTTGTATTATCGCCCTTTGACACAAGAAGATGCCTGTGATCTTTATGAGATCTACTCAAAACCAGAAGCGCTGCGCTGGCTTAGCGTGCCTTTGCATGTCGATGTGGACGAGACATTGGAAGGGATTCGCGCATGTGAACGAAGTTGTATGAAAACAAAACAAGCGATGCCTTTTGTGATCGTAGAGAAAAAACGGGACAAGGTCATCGGGACCATTGATTTCCATCACAGCTGTAGCCCGCATTCGATGGAGATCGGTTATTTGCTGCACCCGGCTTATTGGCATCAAGGGTATATGCGAGAAGCTTTGTTGTGCATGTTGAAATATGGTTTTCAAACGTTGGGCTTGCATCGCGTCAATGCAGTATGTGCAAAACAGAATACAGCGAGTATTGTGTTATTGGAAAAAATCGGTTTTCGATTGGAAGGAAATTATCCGAAAAACATACTGTTAGGTGATGGGAAATTTTATGCGATGGTTTTATTTTCACTGATGGTTGAGGAATGGAGGAATCTGTATGAAGAAAGAATTGGCAGCCAAATACGATCATCATAAGGTAGAAGCTGAGTATTATGATCAATGGCTGAAAGAAGGGTATTTTACTGCTGGTGATAAGAGCAAAGATCCTTTTTGTATCGTGATCCCGCCGCCGAATGTAACCGGTAAATTGCATTTGGGGCATGCTTGGGATACAACGCTGCAGGATATCATTGCACGTTATAAACGTCTGCAGGGATATGATATGCTTTGGTTGGCAGGCATGGATCATGCTGGTATCGCAACGCAGGCAAAAGTTGATGCGCGATTAAAGGAACAAAGAATTTCACGCTATGATATCGGACGTGAGAAATTTCTGGAACACGCTTGGGCATGGAAAGAAGAATATGCTTCTACGATCCGTAAACAATGGGCGAAACTCGGCTTATCCTTAGATTATTCAAGAGAGCGTTTTACTTTGGATGAAGGACTATCCAAAGCAGTTCGTAAGGTTTTCTCTGATCTGTATCATGATGGTTTGATCTATCAGGGGGAGCGAATCATCAATTGGGATCCTGAAGCGATGACCGCATTGTCGAATATCGAGGTCGTACATAAAGAAATTGAAGGAGCGATGTATTACTTTAAATATAAGATCGTAGAAACGGGACAGGAATTGGTGATTGCGACGACACGTCCTGAGACGATGTTTGCCGATCAGGCAATCTTTGTCCATCCAGAGGATGAACGGTATCAAACGATCATCGGTATGCATGCGATCAATCCGGCCAATGGTGAAGAATTACCGATCATGGCAGATGATTACATCGATATATCTTTTGGAACGGCTGTTATGAAGTGTACGCCAGCTCACGATCCAAACGATTTTCAGTTGGCGAAGAAATATGGCTTGGCAATGCCGATCTGTATGAATCCGGATGGAACGATGAATGCGATGTGCGGAAAATATGAAGGAATGGATCGTTTTGAATGTCGAAAAGCGCTCGTTGCGGATTTTGAAAAGCAAGGTGTAGTAGATCATATCGAGAAACATTTACATCAAGTTGGACACTCAGAACGCACCGGTGTCATCGTTGAACCATATCTGTCTAAGCAGTGGTTTGTAAAGATGAAACCTCTGGCGGATGCCGTTTTAGAGAATCAGGGCATTGAAGAGGAGAAGATCCATTTTTATCCAAAACGTTTTGAAAAGACATTCCAGCAGTGGTTGGAAAATATCGAAGACTGGTGTATTTCTCGCCAATTGTGGTGGGGACATCGCATTCCTGCTTGGTACAATAAAAAGACGGGAGAAGTCTATGTCGGTGAAGAAGACCCGAAAGATATAGAGAATTGGGAACAGGACGAAGATGTTTTGGACACTTGGTTCTCAAGCGCTTTATGGCCATTTTCAACGTTAGGTTGGCCACAGGAAAGTGATGATTTAGCGCGCTACTTCCCAAATGACGTGCTAGTTACCGGTTATGACATCATCTTCTTCTGGGTAGCCCGCATGGCATTCCAGTCACGCTATTGCATGAAGAGCCGTCCATTTAAAGATGTTTTGATCCACGGTCTGGTGCGTGATGAACAGGGACGTAAAATGTCAAAATCACTTGGTAATGGAATCGATCCGATGGATGTGATTGATACATATGGTGTAGATGCTTTGCGTTTCTTCTTGACGACAAACTCCACACCGGGGCAAGATCTGCGCTTTACAGCGAAGAAGATCGAAGCCAGCTGGAATTTTATCAATAAGATCTGGAATGCAACGCGTTTCGTATCCATGCAGCTGGACGAAAAATCAACGAGCGAAGATCTCCAATCTGCGTCAATCATTGACAAGTGGATCTTACAACGCTTTGATGAAGTGCTGAAAAATGTCACAGAGAATATGGAAAAATACGAGTTTGCACTGGTCGGCAATGAATTGTATAACTTTGTCTGGGATGATTTCTGCAGTTGGTATATCGAACTCAGCAAGGCTGGTCTGCAAAACGATGATGAAACGATCAAACGCGCAACGCAAGCGACACTGCAATATGTCTTGATGGGAATCATCAAGATGCTGCATCCATTTATGCCTTTTGTCACGGAGGAGATCTATCTGAGTCTGCCGCATGAGAAAGAGAGCATCAATTTGGAAAGCTGGCCAAAACCAGTTGCGGTCATGATGAGTGATGATGAGATGATGGCGGTTCGTCAGCTGTTATCGATGATCAGTGCTGTACGTGAAATCAAAACGGATTACAATCTAAAACCGAGCGCGGAGATCCAGGTTGCAATCAAAGATGAAACAGGCGCATGGAAAGCGATCGATGAGCAGATTGCGGCAATTTTGATGAAGATGTGTCATGCAAAGTGTGGAACTCTCAGTGAAGAAGATGAATTAGTCACACGCCCGATCTTGGGTGGGACGCTTTCTACACCATTAGCATCTGTCGTCAACGTCGAAGAAGAAATTGCTAAGCTGGAAAAAGAAGTCAAACGCTTAGCATCAGAGATCGCACGCGGCGAGGGAATGCTGAGCAATCCAAACTTTGTCAATAAAGCACCAAAAGCAAAGGTGGATGCCGAAAGCGAAAAATTAGAGAATTATCGTCGCCAGTATGAAATTGTAAAAGATGAATTGGACGAGATGAAAAAGAAAAGATAAGTGAAAGTAGCTGTTCTGCATAGGGAAATGCGGAACAGCTTTTATATATGTAACATTATTTCATATTTGCTAAAATAGGACAGAGCGGGCGAAAAAAGATGTAAAAATTGAAAGAAAAAAAGAAATTTGCAAAAACCTGTTGACAGGAAAAGGATGAGATGATAATATAACTGAGCACGCA
>CBCTZR010000056.1:0-14423 GCA_965151435.1 uncultured Merdibacter sp.
TTTATTTAATAGTGGAGATTAAAAAAGACCGTATGACAAAGTCTGCTCAAAGAGCGACTTTGTCAACGGTCTGAGAAAGTGTGTGTCACACTTTCCAGATCATTGGATCAGTTCTTCTTTTCAAAAGAACTGCATGCCGTTTCATGAAGATCATTTGCTAATATGCAATTATCGCAACAAATGGAAATCTTCTTTGCTTGACAATGTTTATCTTTTTGGAATTTGCATGTGTCTACATTACATACGATTTCAGTCTTCATCACTTTTTCACCTCCACAATATTAGAATGGCACAGATCTTCTTTTTTATTCTCGTAGAGGATCATCGCAGAAAAGCAAAAGATTTGTTCTTCTCCCTGCATCGCACAACATGTGGAAAAATGAATCGTAATCACTTGAATCTGCGGATGTGATTTTAAAAACTGATTGATATCTGCCTCTAAGTCTAACTCGTGCTCTTCATCAAACAATTTTACTTGCATTTGCTCACCCTTCTTCAAGATATACCAAATTGTGCTCGGATCTTGTCATTTAACGGCATAGCACATTTATCAAGAAGATGTTGAATCTCTAGTGAAACAGGACAAAGCGGTAATCGCAAGACATTCTCGCACAATCCCTTCTTAGACAACATGTATTTGATCGGTGCTGGCGAGCTGTCGATAAAACAGTAAGTGGCGAACTGTTTAAGTGCATCGATCAATTTTAAATCTTCATTGTTAATCGCTTCCCTCATCGCTATAAGCTGTAAATGAGACATGACTGAGATGACTCCATCCATCCCCGCTTTCATCGCGCCAAAACAGCTTTTGTCATCTCCACTATACAATAGAAAAGATGGGTATCGTTCTTTGATCTTTAAAATTGTCTCATAATCTTCGCTTGCATATTTGAGTGCATATATATTCTCGCAATTTGTAAGCAAACGTTCAAGCAAAGAAAGTGAGATCCCTACCGAACATCGTGAAGGAACATGATAAAGCATGATCGGTTTTTTCGTCATTGCACAAACCGCTTGAAAATGAAGATACAGCCCTTCTTCATTTGGACGATTATAATAAGGTGTTACGATTAGATATCCATCCAGATCATAGCGTTCAAAACGACAGATACGCGCTATCGTTGTAGCTGTACAATTAGTCCCTGCTCCGGCAAAAACTTTACAACGTCCTTTGCATTGATCCAACACAGAAGCGATGATCTTCTCTTGTTCCAATAGATCCAAGGCTGGTGTTTCTGCAGTCGTACCACAGATGATCAGGCCATCGACTTTTTGTTCTAATTGCAAATCGACTAAATGACGCAAAGCAAGAAAATCAACATTTCCCTGTTTATCAAAGGGAGTGATCAAAGCAGTAAAAATCTCTTTCATCGTTTCATCTCCTGAAAGATCGGTTGGAGCTGTCTGCCCAAAAAAGCAGCTTCTATTCCTTCTTTCATCATGTCAAAACGCGCAGTCATGCTTCTAGGCTTATTTTGCACATCATCTTGATACATCGGTAAAGTATAAACACCTTTCCGAGCGAGTAAATTTAAAAAATTACAGCCGCTGATTCCAATGAAATCATTGGTAGAGATGCCAATCAATAACGGTTTGTCGTTACGCTGCATCGCTTTGGCAGCTAATGTAACGCTTGTATCATAAATGCCATTTGTTAATTTTGCGATCGTATTCGCTGTAGCTGGGGCAATCACCATCAGATCATAACAATTCTTTGGACCGATCGTTTCACTTTTAACGATTGAATCGATAATTGGAGCTTTTGTGATTTTTTCTAATTCCCTTCGAAAATCTTCGCTCCTAAAAAAGCGAGTAGAAAAAGATGCTGTATGTTCACTGATCACAAAGTGAAGATCATAAAATACTTGCAACGAATGAAATTCCTGTATAATACGTTCATGATTGCAAAAAGAACCACATATACCTATTAATATCTGCTTTTTACTCATACAGCACCTCCTTAGCAAATGTGTAAATTGCTTTCCCACTTGACCTTGAAGCAAAAACCTCTGGTAAAGCGGCTGCATATACGTAGGAATTACCTCCAGCCACTAATAAGTCCTTCCATTTCCGCTCTACACCACTGATATCGATGAAATGTGTTCCTTTTGAAAAGTGAAGAATCGTCTCTTTATCCAACATCGCACAAGGAGCACAGAAAATGATAAAGTCGGCACATTGTTTCAATTTCCATTCATCATAACAACATTCGTCTTCGCTCGTGGCAATACGATGGCGTACATAACGAACCTTCATACCCAGAGCAGTTAATAATGTTCCAATCGCTTTCCCACATCGACCTTTTCCTATTATGTCCGCACTGTATTCATCCAACGCACGATCTGCTTGATCTAAAATATAAAATAGTGTTCCTTGAGCAGTCAGACGAGCATTTTTGCATAAGAATGCTTCATCTTTCATGTAATAGAACTTCTGATAAGGCAGCTGCCTGAGAAAGCTTGTTTCTTTTCCTGCAATAATCTTGCAATCTTCCCGAAGGCATTCCCAGAAATACTGTGGCAAATGAATTTGAGAACGATCCATGTACTCTCCTTTTTCACCTTGAATGGACTGCAGGGGAAGTATCAAAGCATCAATCAATCTCAGATCAAAACAAGATAAGTCATCGAGTGATACACATGTATGATCCTGCCGCAATAAGCGACGCACTTCTTCCATTCGCTTTTCCTTGCCCCAAACGGATATGATCATCTCATTCCTCCTTCGCTGTATACTATGAATTGAAACAGAAAAAGCAACTTCAAAAACAAAGATATTAAAAAAAGGGGCATTTGCCCCTTAAAACTACTCTGTTGCTAATGAAACAACGTAATAATTACGCTTACCTCTTTTTACTAACAGCATGTCATCGACCAATACTTGAGATTGATCGATCTGCATTGCTTCATCCTTCACACGTTCTCCATTAATGGCGATTGAGCCGCTCTTGATCCACTCCCGTGCTTCCCGTTTGCTTGCAGCAATCTTCGTCGTCACTAACATCGATGCGAGATCCATCGCCTGCGGGAGGTTTCGCTTTTCCATCGAATTGAGTGCATCTCTTTGTTCTTCTGCATTTAATTCCTGAATATTCCCTTTAAATAATGCATTCGTGATCTTCAATGCCGTTTCATACGCCTGATCTCCGTGTAAGAATCGAACCACTTCTTTTGCCAGGGTTTTCTGTGCTTCACGTAAATGCGGTTCGTTTGCAACACATGCTTCCAAACGATCAATCTCCTCTTTTTCCAAGAAAGTAAATCGCTTCAGATATTCGATAACTTTAGCATCTTCCGCATTTACGAGAAACTGATACATTTCATATGGGGATGTTTTCTTTGCGTCCAACCAGATCGTACCTGATTCACTCTTTCCAAACTTCGTCCCATCCGCTTTAGTGATTAACGGCATCGTTAATCCATAGCATTCCACATCAGCTCCATGTTTTTTTCGAATCAATTCCAGACCAGATGTGATGTTTCCCCATTGATCCTGTCCGCCTAGCTGCAACGTACAATTTTTTGTCTCATATAGATGTAAAAAATCCAAAGACTGTAGGATCATGTATGAAAACTCGGTATAGCTGATTCCTGATTCCAGACGACGTTTTACCGTCTCCTTATTGATCATATAACTTACATTAAAAAACTTTCCATAATCACGCAAAAAATCAATGATCGTAATGTCCTTGGTCCAATCTAAGTTGTTGACCATTTCAAAGCCAAAAACACGGCTGATCTGTTCATGTAAAGCAGCATAGTTATGTTCCAACACTTCTTTTGTGAGCATATTACGCTCTCCACTTGCCTTTGGATCACCGATAAAACCAGTCGCCCCTCCAACCAGCATCAATGGATGATGACCGTGATCTGCCAAACGTTTTGCCGTCAACAAGCTAGAAAAATGCCCAATATGCATACTATCTGCCGTAGGGTCTGTACCGATGTAAAACGTCATTCCTCCAGCATTCAATTTTTCGATCAAATCAGGACTCGTTATGTTGTCGATCAATCCACGCCATTTCAATTCTTCAAACAATGTCATCTTCATAAATCTTCTCCTTCTCAAATAAAAAAACGCCCCTATAAGGACGTTATTCACGCGGTACCACCTTACTTCATCGCTCACGCAATGCACTTTCATCTGTAACGCAGATCTGCGGCTTTCCTTTGAAGAAAGCAGCTCCAAGGTGTATTCTATATGTCCTCTGATACCTTTCCACCAACCAGGTACTCTCTTTACAGATTTCATATATACTCTGTCTTTTCATCGCTGATAGCTATATTATAGCGAATTTTACGAAAAGTACAACTTAAAATTTAATGAATTAGTCACTTCTTCAAAGATCATCCTCAATGGCGCTTGACTTTGCATAGGCAGTCGATTTTGCTTCAAAGAAATCTGTCTTTATGCTATTTGCATTGCTGTATTCATTGACCCATTTCATAGAGGAAGGAAGCGAATCATATCCTTCATACAGCGGTTCAAACTGTAATGCTACACATCGTAGATTTCCCAGATAGCGAATATAGTCGCGAATCATCTCAATCGTCAAACCTTCGATCTGATCACCCAACACATACTGTCCCCAAGCAATCTCTTCTTCCACTCCTTTTTTGATCATCTCACGATAATCTTCAACTCTTTCAGGTGTAAACAATTGCGGCTCTTCTTTCTTCAGTTCCAAGATCATATTACGGAATAACCATAGATGCGTATTTTCATCACGATTGATATAACGAATCTCTTGTGCCGAACCAGACATTTTTCCCATTCTTCCCAAATTATAGAAAAACATGAATCCCGAATAGAAATAGATACCCTCCAGAATGTAATTGGCAATCAGGGTCTTCATCAGATGTTCACCATCACGATGATTCAAAAATGAATTGTATTGATCACCAATAAAACGATTGCGTTTTAAAAGCTGTTCATCATTCTTCCACTGATACAAAATTTCATCTCTCTTGCTTGGTGTACAGATCGAATCGAGCATATAACTGTAGCTCTGGGAATGAACTGCTTCCTGAAATGCTTGAATGGTCAAACAAAGATTGATTTCATTTGCCGTGATATATTCTCCGATGTTCGGTAAATTAGCAGTTTGAATGGAATCCAAAAATACAAGAAAAGACAATATCTTATCATAAGCATTTCGCTGTGCATCGGACAAACGACGATAATCCTGTACATCCTGTGTCAAATTAATCTCTTCCGGGATCCAAAAATTATTCATTGCCTGACGATACCATTCACTGACCCAGGTATAACGCATATTATTAAAATCATTTAAGTTTGTCGTATTCCCATTGATCATCCTACGTTTGCGAACATCGATATCACCATGTTCATTAAAAAGTGCTTTTTTCTTTAATTCCATCTTTTCCTCCTAAGCGCTGCATGATTCACACTCTTCTACTTCTAAAGATTGACTACGCACATAATACACGGTCTTAACGCCTTGTTCCCATGCTTTGATATACAGATTTAACAATTTGCGAAAGGTAAAGGCATTCGTGATATAAAGATTTACTGATTGTGCCTGATCAATATGCCTTTGTCGAACGCCAGCTGCTCTCACTATCCAATTTTGGTCAATGAGATGTGCATCTTTATAAAGCCAGAAGGTTTTGGCGTTCAGATCCGGGGCAACACGAATGATCATACTGCCCTTTTTTTCTTCCATAAAATATTTCTTCATGATTGGATCTACCGCTGCGCTCGTACCAGCGATAATCGATGTGGAACTCGTCGGAGCGATCGCCATCAAATATCCGTTTCTCAGACCATTCTGCTTGATTTTTTCCTTTAATTGCAGCCATTTTGAATCACAGTATCCACGTTTCTCAAAATATGTTCCGCGTTCATAGTCACTTCCTGTAAACAAGGAGTAACGGCCCTTCTCAATGGCAAGATCACAAGAAGCCTGTAATGCATAATAATTGATCTTCTCATAGAGCTGATCGACAAATCTCAGATGTTCTTCACTTTCAAAAGCAATTCCCTGCTTTGCCAGCATATGATGATAACCGCTCGTACCCAAACCGATCGGACGATAACGCTTATTTGTAACTTGTGCATATGGTAGTGGATAATCATTAAGATCTATTACATTATCCAGTGCGCGAACGGCAACTCGAACGGCGTGTTGGATTTCCTGATCGTTTGTCACATCTAAATGGCCCAATGTTAAAGAAGCGAGATTACAAACGACAAAATCACCTGGCAAAGTCTTTTCAACAATGATTGTTTCTTGATCGATGATCAATTCTTCAGGCTCAAGAATGGTCATCGCACGCATGTTTTGCGCAATCTCCGTACATAAATTGCTAGAGTAGATGATACCTTGATGTTGATTAGGATTCATCTTATTCACATGATCACGGTTAAACGCAAAAGGCGTGCCTGTTTCTACCAACGATTTGATAATCAAGCGGACGATCTCCTTTACGCTCATCACGCGTTTATTGATTCGTGAATCAGCTACACAATCATAATAACGGTCTTCCCAATCCTCACCATAATAATCTTCCAGATGATAACCTTTAACCATATAGACTTCATGTGGACACATCATATACCAGTTCGCATCAAGATCGCGCTGGGCAAGCCGCCAAAACAGATCTGGATAACAAAGAGCAGGAAAGATGTCGTGCGCCTTCATTCGGTCATCTCCATTATTCGTACGCAATTGCAAAAACTCTGGAAGATCTTTATGCCAAACATCCAAGTAAACGGCAGCAGCTCCCTGGCGTACGCCAAGCTGATCGACTGCAACTGCCGTATCATTAACCAGCTTGATCCAGCGAATGACACCTCCGGCTGCACCTTCAAAACCACGAATGCTACTTCCGCTTGCACGAACCTTACCAAAATACAAACCCATTCCACCGCCATTTTTGGATACCTTTGCGAAATTATCAATACTCTTATAAATACCCGCTAAGGAATCATTGACCGTATCGATAAAACAAGAACTCATCTGATGAAACGGTTTCCGTGCATTCGACATCGTAGGAGTCGCCATCGTAATTTTTAAAGTGCTCAATAAATCATAGAATTCTTTAGCCCACTTCACTCTTTCTTTTTCATTCATCGCTAGATGCATTGCGATCAATAAGAACATCTCTTGTGGTTTTTCAATAATTTGTCGTTGATGATTCTGAATCAGATAACGTTTCCTGATCAATTCCAACCCACTGTACGTAAACAGTTTGTTTCGTTCTTCATCGATATATGCAGAAAGTTCAAGAAAATCTTCTTTTTCATACTTTTCCAGTAAATAGGAGCCATAATAACCTTGCTCGCTCAATTCTACTACCTTTTCATAAAGAGAATGAATCCCCATGAATGACATTTGAAGATCAACTTGTTTTGTAATCTGATAGTTTAAAAATCTAGCTGCTATATACTCCCATTTGCCGCTTTCTTTGCTGATCAATTCATTCGCAGCACGAATCAACGTATGTATCTTCTCCAAAGGCTGCATCTGTTCTTTATAAAAGGATTTAAATTTCGTCAATAAAAAATGCAAAGAATACGTTTCTTCAGGAAAGTCCTTTTGAATATCATGAAAGACAATATCCATGCCATCGATGTCTAATAAGGAAAGAAGTTCATTTAAATCAGCTCGTTGCTCATGACGTTTCTGTCGGTACAGAATAAAAGATTTTGCTGCCCGCAAATAGCCTTGTCGCATCAGCTCTTCTTCCACATGATCCTGTATTGTTTCTACAGACACGAGATCTGTTAATTTGCTTTCGACATGCAAGGCGATCGATCGGATCTCCTCACTCTCTATCTGTTCTTCGATACTATCAAAAGCCTTTTGAATAGCAGTGCAGATCTTTGATAGATCATAACTCTGATATTGTCCATTTCTTTTTTGAATTTTCACTTTCCCACTCCTTTTTGATAATCCTATCATAGGATGACAAAATGCCTCAATTCATTTGCTCAATACACATGAAACAAAAAGATGTCTGTGATTTTCTTACAGACATCTTTTCTTTCTCCTTATTTTGCAACGATATTAACGACTTTCCCTTTGACGACAATGATTTTTACGATTTCTTTCCCTTCCAGTTGGCGCTGGACGCTTTCAATCTTCATCGCCATTTCTTTCATGACATCCTCTTTCTCACCAGCAGCAATTTTCATCTTTCCACGTACTTTACCATTTACTTGTACAACTGCTTCTACTTCACTTTCAATCAAAGCTTTTTCATCATAAGTCGGCCATGCTTCATAAGCAATCGTCGTATTATGATGGAAGAAACGGCTCCAAATCTCTTCGCCTAAATGTGGGGCGAAACATGCAAACATCTTAATGAAGCCAATTGCATATGGACGATAGATATGCTCTGTTTTATAACATTCATTGATAAAGATCATCATTTGTGAGATAGCTGTATTAAGATTCAAAGTTTCAATATCTTCTGTCACTTTTTTAACCGTCGCATGATAGATTTTATCTAAAGAATGATCGTTTTCATCAGTGAGTTTATCATACTCTTCAAACAAGCGCCAAACACGATCTAACCAACGACGCGCACCATCCAAGCCAGTGGTACTCCAAGGTAAGCTAGCTTCTAACGGTCCCATAAACATCTCATAAACACGTAATGCATCTGCTCCATGAGAAACGATAATCTCATCAGGATTGACAACATTACCTCTTGATTTGGACATTTTTTCGTTATTTTCACCTAAGATCATACCTTGATGGAACAGTTTCTGGAACGGCTCTTTTGTCGGAACGACACCACAGTCATATAAAACCTTATGCCAGAAGCGCGCATACAACAAATGCAGTACAGCATGTTCTGCACCACCCACATATAAATCAACAGGTAACCAATGTTCCAGCAGTTTCGGATCAGCGAGCACCTCATCATTATGTGGATCGATATAACGCAGATAGTACCAACAGCTGCCAGCCCATTGCGGCATCGTATTTGTCTCTCTCTTTCCTTTGACACCATCGATTTCAACATTAATGAAATCCTCACAATGTGCCAATGGAGATTCTCCATTTTCATTTGGTTTGAAGTTTTTCGTTTCTGGTAATTCTAATGGAAGTTCATCAATGTCTACTGTTCGCATCGTGCCATCTTCCATATGGATGATCGGAATTGGTTCACCCCAATAACGCTGACGTGAAAATAACCAGTCACGAAGTTTATATGTAGTTTTCGCACAACCACAGCCGTGTTCTTCAAGCCAAGAAATCATCGTCTGAATCGCTTCTTCTTTTCCCATGCCATCTAAGAAACCTGAATTGACGTGAATGCCATCTTCCGTATAAGCTTCCTTTTCGATATCTCCACCTTTTAAAACCTCAATGATCTCTATTCCAAATTTTTTAGCAAACTCATAATCGCGTGTATCATGTGCAGGTACCGCCATGATTGCACCCGTACCATAACTTGCTAATACATAATCAGAGATCCAAATAGGAATTTCTTTCCCATTGACTGGATTGATCGCATAAGCACCGGTAAAGACACCAGTCTTCTCTTTATTTAATTCTGTTCGCTCCAAATCCGATTTTGATTCACAGCTCTTGCGATATGCCAAAACCTCTTCCATCTGCTGAGGAGTGGTAATCTGTTCTACAAATGGATGTTCAGGTGCCATTACGCAATATGTAGCACCAAACAATGTATCGCAACGTGTTGTGAATACTGTAAACTCTTTATTCGTACCCTTGATCTTAAATACAACGTTCGCTCCTTGAGATTTTCCGATCCAGTTGATCTGCATCTCTTTGGTCGATTGCGGCCAATCGCAAAGTTCAAGATCCTCTAACAGACGTTCAGCGTATTCCGTAATACGCAATACCCACTGCCGCATCGGTTTACGGATTACTGGATAACCGCCTCTCTCACTCTTTCCATCGATTACTTCTTCATTTGCCAAAACAGTTCCTAAAGCCGGACACCAGTTGACTGGAATTTCATCTACATAAGCCAGTCCTTTATTATAGAGCTGCAAGAAGATCCACTGCGTCCACTTATAATAAGAAGGATCCGTTGTTGATATTTCACGATCCCAGTCGTAGGAAAAACCTAGTGCTTGAATTTGTTCACGAAAATGATCAATATTCTTTTTTGTAAACTGAGCTGGATGATGACCGGTCTGAATAGCAAACTGTTCTGCAGGTAATCCAAAAGCATCCCATCCCATCGGATGAAGTACGTTATAACCTTGCATGCGTTTCATACGAGCAATGATATCAGTCGCCGTGTATCCCTCTGGATGCCCAACATGAAGTCCATTTCCGCTTGGATATGGAAACATGTCTAATACATAATATTTCGGCTTGCTGAAATCCGCAGTATCACAAGCAAACGTTTTATTTTTCAGCCAATATTCCTGCCACTTTTTTTCGACTTGTTGATGATTAAAACTCATGATGCACTCTCCTTTTCTCAATAAAAAACGCCCTTAGCTATCTAAGGACGTAAATATACGCGGTACCACCTTAGTTCATGCGCAACACGCATGCACTTATTCTCCTTAACGCGAAGTATACGGGTTTTCACCAACTCCTCAGCGAGTTCCCCTATTCGTACGCACGACTTTCCACCACACCGTCAGTTCTCTATACCGTCAGGATAAGGTACTACTCTGATTCACCGTTATTACGAATAATAGTATATCGTAAGAAGCAAAGTGATGTCAATACTGTTTTTGTTATCGGGTTTGTACACACGAAATCTTTAATCAAGTAAGGTCTTAAAACGCACAGAAGCTGCATATTGTACGACTCCTATCGTTGCACATAGAAATAAATACGTACCCTGATGAATATCCACAGGATGGAAAAATGTCTGCAAAACGAAGATATTCAGAAACGTTATGATCAATGCTAAACCAAAGTCTTTGATTTCAAGAGATTTGCAGTTTGCATCATGATATAAAAGAGGAAACAAAATACAACAGATTGCAAACAATAAGATCAGCCAAACACAATCCACGCAAACAAAGCGAAAGAGGATTCCAATTCCAATCATGATGGAAAAGCTAAATACAGAAGAAATATAGGTCAACATAACATCACCTGTTTCAGTATTTGTCCATTTCTTTGCCTTTATACGATCTTTTCCGCATTCTCTCCAAAATAAATTTCCTTTATTTGGTCATCTTCATCAACACAAACACATAAAATGCATTTCATCCCATGATAAGCACGATAAGTATCCACGTCTTCGATGATGCGATAACTGTTCAAGTTCTGCAAAATGATCCATTCCTTGGTCTTATCTGTTTCCTCCTCTGCTGTTTCTTCGTGTCCAATGCACTCCGTTTTAATATAGTGAAGCAAGTACGTATAGACGGATACCTTCTCTTGAGCATAAGAAAGTTGTAATAATGAATTACATCGCTGTTGAAGTACACAGGAAAAAGTAAGGAATATCGCTAGAAATATCATGCCGAACATCGTTAAAAAACCATCAACCTTCGAGTTTTGCCTGCCAGGTGTCACCATCTTTCTGCCATTGCAGATATAACACATCTCCTTCCTGTAAAAACATTCCACGATCGACATGTTCCATAAAAATTTCATACCCAGGACGTTTTACCAAACGATCATTATGAAATTCATAATAAATTGTATCCCCTTCTTGTGTGGCTACCAATCGATCGTCCTCCACTTTCCAATCCTCACATTGAGCAATGTCCAGACGTAACTGTAAAATCGCCATCTGATCCTGCACAAGATAGGATTGCACACAAATGGCTTTTGTCATCCAATTTGCCATCATCGCTAGTAGGGTACAGCAAGATACAGCAATCGACATCGCGAGCAATGTCTCACTAAAAGTAAAACCCTGTGATCCTTTCACTATCTTCAATGATCCATTCCTCCATGTTGGCCATCGTCTGTGATGCGACTAAAAGCAACTGCATCAGGATCATGCATAAACATAACAGCAGTAGTGCATCAAGCAATAAAAATCCTTTTTTGTTATTGTCGTATTTCACTGCGTCCCCTTCCCAGCTGTATGACCAGACGATGTGTTGTCGCAGCCTGTGTACAACGAATCGTCGCGGCAGGAGCACTAGTATACTGCGGATAAAAATACAGTGTAGATCCTTCACATCCTATTGATTGTGGCAACTGTAAAGTATCACATTCAGATATGATTTTGCTTCCTTGAAATACAACGCTGTATGTGGTTCCGTCTGCAACCGCTTGATTCTGTACCTTCTCCAAAAAGCTTTGAATTTGATACATCGCAAGTGAAAGTGAATGCTCCTGCTGCGACGATGGAAAAACAAACACAAAAAGCATCATGCAGAGTACGAATAGAACCAGACACGTTTCAACCATGGTAAATCCATTTACTTTATTGTGCATAGGCTTGTCCATTCGTTATGACGATGGATCGTCCATCTGGGCAACGTTTTTGTGATTCTTTCAAGTAACCTGCTGCAATCAATTGATCTACGCTTGTCGGTGTATTCAACGTATCAATTTCATACAATAATATTTGTGCATCAACAACTGCTGTCAATGCTTCACATCCTTTTTCTTCAATTATTGCTTCTTTTTGTTGTATGTTAGGTAGTGTTAATAAAAACAACAAAGCGACAATCGACAAAACGATCATCATTTCTAATATGGTAAACCCTTCTTGCATTTTATTTGTTTTCATCCTTTCCCCTTTCTTTAGAATTGATTTAACATATCTAACGGCATCAACAACATCTGATAAACACAAAAGACCAAAACTGCAATAACTCCATAAACGAATAGCTGCAAAAGGTGACCAACCGTTTTTAAGCTCTTTTTCCAATGTTGCTGTTGAACTTCTAAAAATACCCGTAATGTTTGAGCTAAGTTTGTGCTGCGCAGACCTATCTTAAAATAACGTTGGAAATAAAGAGAAAAATACGTCGATGTATCCACAATCTTATCATAGGAAAAACCTTGCTCAAGCAGTTTTCTCACCTCAATGATACAAGGATAGATAATACTGTCATCTTCCAATCGTTCCAATAACAACAAAGCATCTTGTGTAGCAATTCCTGCATCCATTAAAATAGCCAGATAAGAAGCGAATAAATAAGAAATAATATCCTGGATAAAAGGAAGCTTATGATGAAAGTGCATGATCACTACTTTGCGTGCATCTTTTTGAAAATATACAAACAGAATGAAGCACGACAAAAGACAAAACATCGTCAAAAGGATGAAAAATGCGAATCGCATGGCATATAAGATCATAAACGCAATGTTGGTCGTTTCTATTCCGCTCATTTGCTGCATCTGTGGGAAAATAACTGATAGAAAAAACAAGATGAATAAAAAAGCCATCAAAAATAAAAGAATCGGGTATGCTGAATCTTTCCATATTTGTCGGATCATCTCATTTTGGATTGCACATAAGTGCAAAGACATCCTGATGGCTTTACCCATAGGAGCTACACGGAGAAAAAATCGCAAATAGCGAGAAAACCGATCTGTCTGGTTAACTTTAAAAAGAAAGTTTTTATCACCTTCTTTCAATCGTTTTAAATAAGGGCGTGCATCTTTGAATGCTAAAGTGAGCGCTTCTTCTATAGATATCCCACTATCCAATAAAACTGCAAGTGCTTCCCATTCATTTAATTGTGCTTTCATCATCATATTCTTCCTTTGTAATCTTGCCTAGCTTCAAAGCATCCGCTAATAAATCGTCGATCGTTCGATGCGTTTTCTCTAGCGTGTGCGTCTTGCAATAGTTATGCAAAGCATCTCCATACAAGATTTCATAGATGCATTCACGTTCTCTCTCTTTTGCTAAAACAACTAATCGTTGCGTACTGACAAACGTTAATACGGATTGCATTTGTCGATCCTCTATACCAAATTCTCGCAAACGGGAAAAGACTTCAGTACAGGACTTCGCATGGACCGTCGAAAAGACACTATGTCCGCTCAAAGCAGCTCGTACTGCCATCTGTGCGGTTCTCTCATTTCGAATTTCTCCAATCATGATGACATCGGGATCATGACGCAATAATTGCTCAATCCCCACTTCATAAGTAAAACCGCTTTTTTCATTAACCTGTAATTGCAGGTAATGGTCATCCTGTATCTCAATAGGGTCTTCTAAAGAGATCACCTGACGATGATAACGAACTGCTGCCTCTTTTAAAAGCACATGTAATGTGGTCGTTTTACCACTTCCAGTTGGACCCGAAAACAATGCGAGCCCTTGTCTACCTTTACATAACGAGCGAAAAATTTGTTGTTGCTGTCCATCCCTGCAGATATCCGAGAGGTTTGAGAAACGCGTATGATCCAGTAATCTTAATACTCCGGTCTGCATCTCATTCGTACATAACAAAGAAAAACGAAATTGCATAGTTTTTTCATGATACCTTCGCTGAAAATTACCTGATTGTGGTTTTGCCAAATCTCCTAGATC
>CBCTZR010000057.1:0-14355 GCA_965151435.1 uncultured Merdibacter sp.
GCGGCAATTAAGCCACTTTCTGAACATTTATTGATTTTCAACTGTCGAACTACCGTCGATCTTTTTTTCACAATCCAGTGGTAAAATCATCTGAAATGCGGTATCATTCCTATTGCTTGGATAGGGATTATTTAGCTTTAACACTTCGATGTTTTCCATAGCTAAATTATACCAAAAAATGCATCCTTTCTCTTTCGAGATTAGATGCATTTTTTATTTTTGGCTATTCCTTATTCGTTACAGCCTCTTTTCTTTTAGAAGAAATCTCCCTGCAGAAAGAGAACCGAGGATTCTTCTTTGATTTACAGCTTTAATGTGTTAAAATAGAGAGTATCAAAAAGACAAAAATGAAAGGGGTATTGCATGGCGAAAATACGAGACAAAGAAAAAAGCAGAGAATTATATGAGAGTATTTTAAAATTGAAAGATCTGGATCAATGTGAACGATTTTTCAAAGATCTCTGCTCAATCACAGAACTGAATGCGATGGAACAGCGATTCATGGTTGCAAAGATGCTGTATGAAGGAAAGGTATATACAGAGATCTGTGAAAAGACACATGCCAGCAGTGCCACGATCAGCAGGGTAAACCGCGCACTGAATTACGGGGAAAATGCCTTACGGGAAGTCTTTGAAAATCAAGAAAAAGGGGTTGATGGTCATGAAACAACTGATGTTAGGTAATGCGGCAGTTGCACGCGGTCTTTATGAAGCCGGCTGTGCTGTCGTTTCCAGTTATCCTGGTACGCCAAGTACGGAGATAACGGAAGAAGCGGCGAAATACGACGAGATTTATTGCGAATGGGCACCGAATGAAAAAGTGGCGGTCGAAGTGGCGTTTGGTGCGAGTCTGGCAGGTAAGAGAAGTTTTTGCGGAATGAAGCATGTAGGATTGAACGTTGCGGCAGATCCGTTGTTCACTATCGCATATACCGGTGTGAATGCTGGTATGATCATCGGCGTAGCAGATGATGCAGGTATGCACTCTTCACAAAATGAACAGGATAGCCGTCATTATGCGCAGTCAGCGAAAGTGCCGATGTTAGAACCTTCCGATTCGCAAGAGGCCCTACAGTTTGCCAAGATCGCGTATGAAATTTCGGAAACGTATGACACACCGGTCTTGTTGAAGATGTGTACGAGAGTTTCCCATTCACAAAGCATCGTTGAAACGAATGAGCGCGTAGAACGAGAAACGAAGCCATATCAGAAAGATATCGCAAAATATGTCATGATGCCGGGCAATGCCATTCGTCGTCATCCGATCGTTGAAGAACGGACGCGCCGTTTAAAAGAATATGCGGAAACGACAGAGCTGAATCGCATTGAAATGGGCGATACTTCTTTAGGAATCATCACTTCATCGACTTCTTATCAGTATGCAAAAGAGGTGTTTGGTGAAAAAGCGAGCATCTTGAAACTAGGTATGATCTATCCTTTGCCTAGCAAACTGATCCTGGATTTTGCCAGTAAAGTCGATCGGCTGGTGATCATCGAAGAACTGGATCCGATCATTGAAACGCATTGCAAGGCTTTGGGACTTGAGGTCAGCGGAAAAGATATTCTCCCGATGGAGGGTGAATATTCACAGCGTTTGATCGCTGAAAAGCTGGGATGTACGTTGCCTTCTGGAACACAATTAGAGGAAGCGATTCCAGTTCGTCCACCGGTGATGTGTGCTGGTTGTCCGCATCGTGGTATGTTCTTCACATTATCGAAGAACAAGTGCACGGTGCTTGGCGACATTGGCTGTTATACGCTGGGTGCAGCTGCGCCATTGGCGGCAATGGATATGACTGCTTGTATGGGGGCTAGTGTCAGTGGGTTACATGGCTTTAATAAAGCGTTAAGAAAAGAAAGTGAAGGAAAAACGGTTGCGGTCATCGGTGATTCCACTTTTATGCATTCCGGAATGACCGGTTTAGCAAACATTGCTTATAACCAAAGCAATTCGACTGTGATCATCTTAGATAATTCCATTACCGGTATGACCGGACATCAACAAAATCCGACGACCGGATACAATATCAAAGGCGATCCGGCAGGAAAGATCGATCTGGAAGCTTTGTGCAAAGCGATGGGATTTGCACGTGTGCGCGTTGTGGATCCTTATGATCTGAATGCTTGTGATCAGGCGATCAAGGAAGAGCTGGCAGCTCCGGAAGCTTCCGTGATCATCAGCCGCCGTCCTTGTGTGTTATTAAAATATGTGATACCAAAACCATCATTAAAGGTCAATGCCGATCGCTGTGTCGGATGTAAATCCTGTATGCGTTTAGGCTGCCCGGCTATTTCGATCAAAAATGGCAAGGCACTCGTGGATACGACCCTGTGTGTCGGCTGCGGCGTATGTCAGCAATTGTGTGCGTTTGACGCGTTGGAAACACCAAAGGAGGCGTAAAGATGATGACAAAAAATATCATGATCGTCGGTGTCGGAGGACAGGGATCGCTGTTGGCCAGCAAGATGCTAGGCCGCTTATTGTTGACGCAAGGCTATGATGTAAAAGTATCCGAAGTACATGGAATGAGCCAAAGAGGGGGCAGTGTCGTCACTTATGTCCGTTATGGAGAACATGTCTATTCACCGATCATCGATCTGGGAGAAGCAGATATGATTATTTCATTTGAACAGTTAGAGGCTGCACGTTGGTTACCTTATTTAAAAAAGGGTGGAAAGATCGTCACTTCTACGCAGCAGATCGATCCGATGCCGGTCATTACCGGTGCTGCTCAGTATCCAAATGATCTGATTGAAAAGATGCGTGCAGCAAATGTGGACGTCGATGCGATCGACGCATTGCGATTAGCGAAGACAGCCGGTTCCTCAAAGGCAGTAAACATCGTTTTAATGGGAAGAGTGTCACGCTATTTTGATTTTCCAATAGAGGCATGGCAGAAGGCATTGGTTGCATGCGTGCCGCCAAAATTTTTGGAATTGAATCAAAAAGCATTTGCGATGGGAAGAGAGGAAGAACCGATCGATTAAACGGGGTTAGGAAAGAATATGGAACATAAATATTATCAACCAGAATATGAGACGATGCCATTAGATGAACTAAAGGCATTACAAAGCGAGCGTCTTGTCAAACAAGTTCATTACGTATATGAAAATGTAGAATACTATCGAAAGAAGATGGATGAAAAAGGAGTAAAGCCTAGCGATATCCATGGTATCGAAGACTTGTATAAGCTTCCATTTTTATCGAAAGATGATCTGCGGGAAGCTTATCCATACGGGTTGCTTGCTCGTCCTTTGAAAGATTGTGTGCGTATTCAGTCAACCAGTGGAACAACGGGACGCAGAGTTGTTGCATTTTACACGCAACATGATCTGGATCTCTGGGAAGATTGTTGTGCCAGGGCAATCGTTGCAGCTGGAGGAAACAACGAAGATGTCGTACAGGTTTGCTATGGGTATGGTTTGTTTACCGGTGGACCTGGTTTAAACGGAGGGTCGCATAAAGTAGGTTCTTTGACCCTGCCGATGTCAAGTGGAAATACGGATCGTCAGATTCAGTTCATGATGGATCTGCAATCGACGTTTTTATGCTGTACCCCTTCCTATGCTGCTTATTTAGCAGAATCGATCTGTGAACGTGGCTTACGGGATCAGATTCACTTGAAAGCAGGTATTTTTGGAGCTGAGGCTTGGACAGAAGAAATGCGTCATGATATTGAACAAAAATTAGGAATCAAAGCGTATGATATCTATGGATTGACGGAACTGAGCGGACCAGGTGTCTCTTTTGAATGTGAAGAACAAAAAGGTATGCATATCAATGAAGATCATTTCATTGCGGAGATCATCGACCCAAATACGGGTGAAGTTCTTCCAGAAGGATCAAGGGGCGAACTGGTGTTTACTTCTTTAACAAAGGAAGCCTTCCCGCTGTTGCGTTATCGTACACGTGACATCTGTGTGTTGACACGGAAACCTTGTTCTTGTGGACGTACGTTTGTCCGTATGACTAAGCCAATGGGAAGAAGTGATGACATGATGATCATCCGCGGAGTTAATGTATTCCCTTCTCAGATTGAAACAGTATTATTGAATCACGGAATGACATCCAATTATCAGATCATCGTGGATCGAGTGAGAAATAGTGATACCTTGGATATCAATGTCGAGATGACACCTGAGATGTTTACCGACACAGTGAGCGAACTATCCGAAAAGGAAAAAGATCTGCGCGCAGCTTTAAAGTCCATGCTGGGCATTGTCGCAAACGTGCATTTAGTAGCGCCAAAATCCATTGAACGAAGTGAAGGAAAAGCTGTTCGTGTCATTGATCGCCGCAAATTATATGAAGGAGGAGCACAATGAGCATTCAACAAATATCGATCTTCATGGAAAATAAGACCGGCCGTTTGGCAGAAATGACTGCAGCATTAGCAGATCATCAGATCAATATGCGCGCATTGTCAATTGCTGAAACACAAGATTTTGGAATTCTTCGTATCATTGTCGATGAACCAGAGAAGGCAGCGAGCGTGTTGCAGGAAACAGGTGCAGTTTTTCGGATGACACCAGTTTTAGCTGTTGTCGTTCCAGATGAACCAGGATCTATGGCGACCATTGTTCATGCATTGTCACAAAAAGATATTGCGGTGGATTATGCATATGCATTTATCACGCGAAGCGTAGATACTGCATGTTTGATCTTACGAGTAAAAGATGTAGCGGCAGGAGAAGCTGTACTGAAACAAATCGGTGTCCAAGTTGCGGATGATGAACAATTAAAACAGTTGTAAGATCTTTAAGGATAAAAGGGGGCGTCTGTATCAAAAAGCAGTTGCCCCTTTCCTTTACAGCAAAACTCATTGGAATAGAGATGGTCAATGAAACCAATCTTGTGATTGCTTTAAAAAGAGTGCTATCATTTATCTATATTTGAAAGAGATTTAAAGGATTGATGGTGTATATGAATTTTAGCGAATGTCTGAAAAAAGTGTCCGACAGTTTTAATGGAAGGTGCACTAGGAGAACGATTAAAAAGAGAGTATCACATTTCGTTTGATGAACAAATTGTGATGGCTGCTCTGATTTATGAGCAAAAAGGCAGAGAGGCTTTATCTGAATTATGGAAGGGGTATATTGAGGTTGCCCGCAGATATGGCCTGCCTTTTATTGCGACAACTCCGACAAGAAGAGCAAACAAGGAAAGAATTGCACTGTCTTGTTATTCACAGCGGGTGATAGAGGATAATGTTTGTTTTCTCCGCTCGATACAAAAGAAAACAGATATTGACATGTACGTTGGCGGATTGATGGGATGTAAAGGCGATGTGTATACGGGTGAAGATGCATTGTCAGAAGAAGAAGCCTATATTTTTCACAAATGGACAGCGGAGCTTTTTTACAAAGCGGGGGTAGATTTTTTATATGCGGGGATCATGCCTTCTCTACCAGAAGCTGCAGGCTTAGCAAAAGCAGTGAGTGATCTGAAAATTCCCTATATCATCAGTTTTACGGTGCAAGGGGATGGGTGCTTGATCGATGGAACTTCGATCTCTGATGCGATCGAATATATTGATTCGATCACAGAGAATAAACCTGTTCTTTATATGTCAAACTGTATTCATCCAAAAATTCTTTTTCAAGCATTATCACAGCCGTTTAAGCAAAATCCGCTAGTGAGAGAACGATTTCGCGGCATTCAGGCGAATACCTCTCCATTATCTTATGCAGAATTAGATCATTCGATCGATCTGAAATGCTCGGAACCAGAGAGCTTGGCAAATAAGTTATGTAATGGAAGGAATGGATAAGTTCATTCGCTATTCAATGAAACAGTCGATGCTAGTCAGCATTCTTGCGGACATCGACTGTTTTTTTTCAGTGCTCTTTGATGCTTTAACGATTTTACTTGGTGAAGTGTTGACTTTAACACTTTTGTGTGCTAAATTATAGAAAACAATTTTCTATTAAGAGGGGGGAATCGATAATGCTTCTAAAAGGATTGATGTTAGCTATCTTTTTTGCGGTGATGGTGGCAATTGGTCTATATTGCCGCAGGCATGCTAGAGATGTAAAAAGCTTTGTTTTAGGGGGTAGGAGCGTAGGACCGTGGTTGACTGCTTTTGCTTATGGCACTTCTTATTTCTCAGCGGTCATCTTTGTTGGTTATGCGGGACAATTTGGATGGAAATATGGTATTGCGTCGACTTGGATCGGAATTGGAAATGCATTGATCGGTTCTATGCTGGCATGGATTGTTTTAGGGCGGCGAACAAGGATCATGAGCCAATATTTAGATTCAGCTACCATGCCTGAATTTTTTGGTCAGCGATTTCAAAGCCTTACTTTAAAAATAGGAGCTTCCTTGATCATTTTTGTGTTTTTGATTCCTTATACGGCATCTTTATATAATGGTTTGTCTCGTTTGTTCAGCATGGCGTTCTCTATTGATTATACGGTCTGTATCGTTTTGATGGCTGTTTTTACCGGTATCTATGTCATTGCTGGAGGATATATGGCAACGGCGATCAATGATTTTATTCAAGGGATCATCATGCTGGTCGGTATCGTTGCGGTGATTGCTGCTGTTTTATGTTCGCAAGGCGGCTTTATCGAAGCATTGCATCGGCTGTCATTAGTCAGCGATTCAACTGTTTCAAGTTCACCTGGCGTGTTTGCCTCCTTCTTTGGTCCAGATCCGTTATCGTTGTTAGGCGTTGTTATCTTAACGTCACTGGGTACATGGGGCTTACCACAGATGGTACAAAAGTTTTATGCGATCCGCAGTGAGACTGCCATTCAGACAGGTATGATCATCTCCACGCTGTTTGCATTGATCGTTGCTGGTGGATGTTATTTTCTCGGCGGATTCGGTCGATTGTTTTCTTCTTCGCTCGATGTTGCGAGCAGCGGGTATGATGCGATCATTCCAGCGATGTTATCTGGGCTTCCTGATCTCTTGATCGGTTTAGTAGTCATCTTGGTATTATCTGCCAGCATGTCAACGCTCTCTTCTCTTGTTATCGCTTCGAGTTCAACTTTGACGATCGATGTGATCAAAGATAATATCTTGCACGAGATGGATGAGAAAAAACAGTTATTGATGATTCGCTGTTTGATCGTGGTGTTCATTGCGATATCAGCGATCATCGCCATCATTCAATACAAGGGAAATCTTGCTTTCATTGCACAGTTGATGGGAATTAGCTGGGGAGCACTTGCAGGTTCCTTCTTGGCTCCATTTCTATATGCGTTATATTGGCGTAAGACGACCAAAGCAGCTTGCTGGGCATGTTTCATATTTAGCAGCGGAGTTATGATTGCGAACATTTTATGTCCACAGATCTTTCCGACGCTGTTGCAGTCTCCGATCAATGCAGGTGCGTTTGTCATGTTGGCAGGCTTTATCATCGTTCCCGTTGTCAGCATCATAACGCCGAAACCGGCACCTGGATTGGTGAAACATGCCTTTGCATGCTATGAGAAAAAGGTGGAGGCAGCACAAAAGCTCACATTGGGAGGAAAATAGTGCGTTGGCAGCAGGCAGGATTCTTATGAAGGATCCATGTTGAGTTGTCTGCATCTTGCAGATCATTGATAAATACAAAAAGAGTGAAGCGGCGGCTTCACTCTTTTCAGTGATTTCTTTTGTATGTCAGCTTTGCGTTTGCGCAGCAACCAGATTCTCGCTGCAGTAGATCTTACGAAGCTTTGGTTTTTCAATTTTGCCGGTCGCGTTGCGTGGCACAGGGGCAAAGATGATCTTATGTGGCCGTTTATAGCGAGGTAATTTATGACAGTATTGCATGATCTCCTCTTCGCTGCATGTGACATCTGGTTTGCATTCGATGATCGCAGCAGCTATTTCTCCTAATCGACGGTCCGGAAGACCGATGACCGCAACGTCTTTGATTGCATCAAAACAGTGCAAGAAATCTTCGATCTGTACAGGATAGATGTTTTCACCGCCAGAGATGATGACATCTTTCTTACGATCGACCAGATAGATGAATCCATCTTCATCTTCCATCGCCATATCCCCAGTAAACAACCAACCATCTTTTAATACCTCTGCGGTAGCTTTTGGATCGTTGTAATAACAAGTCATGACACCAGGGCCTTTGACACAGAGTTCTCCAACCTCGCCTTGTGGAAGGGGAGAGCCGTTTGGATCGACGATCTTTACTTCCCATCCATAGCCAGGCTTTCCAATGGCTCCAACTTTATCGATGTTTTCGATGCCTAGGTGAACACAGCCTGGCCCGATCGATTCGCTCAGACCGTAATTCGTATCATAAGCATGATGCGGGAAGATCTGTTTCCAGCGTTTGATCAAACTTCTAGGTACTGGTTGTGCACCGATATGCATCAATCGCCATTGATCTAATTTGTAATCGGAAAGGACAACAGAACCGCTGTCGATCGCATCAATGATATCCTGAGCCCAAGGAACGAGCAGCCAAACGATCGTACATTGCTCGTTTGAGACCGCTTTTAAGATGAATTCCGGTCGTGTACCTTTCAACAATACGGCTTTACCGCCGCTCAGTAAAGAACCGAACCAATGCATTTTTGCGCCAGTGTGATAAAGGGGCGGGATGCATAAAAAGATGTCATCTTTTGTTTGGTGATGATGTTGTTGTTCTACTTTGGCCGCATGCATCAAACTTTCATGATTATGCAAGATCGCCTTGGGAAAACCTGTTGTTCCTGAAGAAAAATAGATAGCCGCATCATCTTTGTCATCAATAGGAATCGTTGGCGACTGGCTGGAACAGTCTGCTGTCAGGGAGATATAATCCTCACTAAAGCTCGGGCAATCGCTGCCAACATAAAACAACAGGCGATTTTGACTGATCTCTTCAGCAATTTCTTCAATACGGCCAACAAATTCAGGACCGAATACGAGCACGTCGATTTCTGCTAGTTTCACGCAGTATTCAATTTCATCTGCAGAATAGCGAAAGTTAAAAGGAACGGCTAAAGCACCAGTTTTTAAGATGCCGAAATAGATGGGTAACCACTCCAGGCCATTCATGAGCAAGATCGCTACTTTATCTCCTTTGCGAATACCTCGGCTCAATAATAGATTCGCAAAGCGATTTGCCTTTTCATTGAAGATATTCCATGTGATTTCACGCCGATAGTAAGATTCGCTGGAAGGCTCGATCAGCTCATATTCCTTCCAAGTGACACGTCGGCTGTCCTGCATCTGCGGATTGATCTCTACTAGGCAGATGTCATCACCATAGAGGCGACAGTTACGTTCAAGTAAATCGGTAATTGGCATATAGATCCCCTTTCATTTCTCATATATGATTTAACGCTTTAATTCTTTTATCTACTAAAGTAAAATATACTCTGTTTCAGCCTTCTTGTCAATCGCTGCAGGAAAAACAAAGGATTTGAATTATCGCTGCAGGAAAAACAAAGGATTTGAAAGAAATGAATGAAAATAATTTCATAAATTATGAAAAATATTTCTGTTTTTATGAAAGAATGTGTTATACTATAAACATACTCTTTCATAGAGCAAAAGAAAGGAAGGTGCCGAATAATGGCGGATAAGAGGATTTACAATTTTTCAGCGGGACCTAGTATGTTACCAGAACAGGTCCTTCGAACAGCGTCCGAGCAGATGCTCAATTATAAAGGCAGTGGCATGTCAGTGATGGAGATGAGCCATCGTTCGAGTGCCTATGATCAGATCATCAAAGATGCGCAGCGTCGGTTGCGAGAACTGTTACAGATTCCAGATAACTACAAAGTGTTATTTTTACAAGGAGGAGCGAGCACACAGTTTTCAGCGATTCCAATGAATTTGTTGCGCAGCGGTTGCGCCGACTATATCCTTACGGGTCATTTTGCGAAAAAAGCATATGAAGAAGCGACCAAATATGGTTCGATACAAATAGCGGCAAGCAGTGAAAAGGATCACTTCTGTTATATTCCAAAACAGGAAGAACTGCAGCTGCACGCCGATGCCGATTATGTCTATTTGTGTAATAACAATACGATCTATGGGACGGAATGGAACTATGTGCCAGAGACCAACGGCGTTCCTGTGGTCGCAGATATGTCCAGTGATATCCTGTCAAGGCCGATTGACGTATCCAAATACGGATTGATCTTTGCAGGGGCACAGAAAAACATGGGAATTGCCGGGGTGACTGTTGTCATCGTACGGGAAGATCTGCTTGGCTTTTCACTTGCTGGAACACCTACGATGCTGAATTATAAGACGATGGCGGATAAGGATTCGATGTATAATACACCGCCGACCTATGCGATCTATGTTTTGGGTCTTGTGCTGGAATGGATCGAACAACAAGGTGGTTTAGCAACGATGAAAGCTCGTAACGAGAAAAAAGCAAAATTGCTATATGATTATCTGGATAATAGCAACTTTTATCGTTCAGCAGTAGCAAAGGAAGATCGTTCGATGATGAATGTGACTTTCACGACACCAAGCAAGGAATTGGATGCGTTATTTGTCAGTGAGAGCGTAAAAGCGGGCATGAGTAATTTAAAAGGACACCGCGCAGTTGGTGGAATTCGCGCTTCGATCTACAATGCGATGCCGATCGAAGGTGTAGAACATCTGGTCGCATTTATGCGAGCATTTGAAGAGACGAACGGAGGAAAATAAGATGAAGGTACAATTATTGAATAAGATTTCTGCCGTTGGTCTGCAGCAGTTGGATGCTACGTTATATGAAACTGGTGATCAGTTTGATGATTATGATGCGATCTTAGTGCGCAGTGCCAATCTGCATGAGATGAAGTTTCCTTCTTCTTTGAAGTGTATCGCACGTGCAGGGGCAGGTGTGAATAATATTCCTTTGGATCGTTGCAGCGAAGAGGGAATCGCCGTGTTCAATACGCCGGGGGCAAATGCCAACGCAGTTAAAGAATTGACGATCGCTGCATTGTTATTATCATCAAGAAAAATCGTTCAAGGTATCGAGTGGGTAAAGACGCTTCCTTATGAAGGAATCAGCAAGGCTGTTGAAAAAGGAAAAAGCCAGTTTGCCGGACCAGAGATCCTGGGTAAAAAATTAGGTGTTATCGGTTTAGGGGCTATCGGTGTACAGGTAGCGAATGCTGCTGCCGCATTAGGAATGGATGTCTATGGATATGATCCGTATATCTCGGTTAGTGCCGCATGGACTTTAAAGGCACGCATTCACCATATTACCCAGCTTAAGACAATCTTTGAAGAGTGCGATTACATCACCCTGCATCTGCCACTTTTAGATTCAACCAAGAACATGTTGAATGAAGAAGCGTTTGCGATGATGAAAGATGGGGTGCGCATCATCAATTTCTCAAGAGACGCATTAGTGGATGAGGATGCGATGATCGCTTGGCTGGAAAAAGGAAAAGTTGCTGTATATGTGACAGATTTTGCCAGTGAGGCGTTATTGAAACAAGAAAACGTCATCATCACGCCACATTTAGGTGCATCTACACCAGAGAGCGAAGACAACTGTGCGCGGATGGCAGTTGAAGAAATTCGCGAATATTTGGAAACAGGGAACATTCGCAATTCAGTAAATCTGCCAGCGCTGAGTTTAGAGAAGACGGCAAAGAACAGAATTTGTATCATTAACCGCAATATTCCGAAGATGGTTGCCAAGATATCGTCTTTGTTGGGACAATATGGCATCAATATCGAAACTATGGCGAATAAGGCACGTGGTGAATATGCCTATACGATTGTTGAAAGTAATGATGACATCGATGAAGAAACACTGCAGGAAATCCGAAGCAGCGAAGGTATCATCAACGTGCGCATCATTCATCAATCCCTTTGATTGAAAGGCCGTTCCTTTGCGGGAACGGTCTTTTTTGCTTCTTAGAAAAGGAAAAATAGCTTATAATAGATATAGTAAAAGGGATGAGAAAATGAAGAATATCTTACATCGCATCAATACATTTTTATGCATCTTGCTAGTTGCAGCAGGGATAGCTATCTTGGTGAACGCTGGAAATTTTATGGAGAATACTTTGGTGATCATCTATGTTGCCAGCGTATTTCAGATCATAATGGCTTTAGTGGTGCTGCTCATAGGTACGCTGATGCCGAAAGAAGATCGGATCCTCTCAAAGAGATCACGTTTTTTTCTGCGTTTGTTATTGTTGGCAGCAGCCGTTTCAGGAAAAGCGGGGACAGCGAGCAGCGCGATGGATGTGACAGATGGAAATGTAAAGGTTCGCCGTTCTTGGGAGCCTACGATCGTATTTGTCTGGATCATTTTTCAGTCGGTTTTCAGCATCTTTTGTTTTCAAGGCAATATCCGTATTCACTTGTTAGTGATCTTATCGCTGGTGTGTTTGGTCGCTTTGTTGATCACGGAGCTGTGGTGGAAGATTCTCGATGAAAAAGAAAGAGGTACCTATCGCTTATCGAAGATCTTGCTGCCGATGATCGCCGTCTTTGTTTTACTTGCGGTCTGTGGAATTTATGCCGCATGGAGCGAGGAATCTGAAGATCGATTGATCCCGGATCTTTCTGACCTGCGTAAGGATGTAGAAGATTCGCAACAGAAGATCGACGACTATGCGACAAAGGATCCATTTTTGGTCGAAGATTCAATAACGATTGATCTGGAGGAGTTTCAGGAAACGTTTGAACAGATAACGGATGTTTCCGAAACAGATGATCAAAACGTCCTGACGAGCGGGATGAGCAGTGAGCAATTGGTACAGCAGATCTGCATGGATTTTTATCCTGCGGATGTCTATTATAAATTGATGAAGGAAGAAGACGTCTATATCGTCGCTTGGAGCGAAGATTCAGACGATATCGTGATCTATCAGATCGCGCAGCAAGAGGATGGCTATACGATCGTCACGGCGTTTATCTCTTCTGCACTGACGAAAGAAGATGTAAACGGAAAAGAAGATGGCGTATGGCATGTAGAGTAACAGAAAAGGTTTGTTGTTGCGGGTATGGATGAAGAATGTGGTAAAATAAAAAGCAGAGGTAATAAACTATGAAAAAATTGATCATGGATGAAGAAAAAATGAGAAGTCCTCTGTTGACGAAAGAGGAATTGATGAAAGAACTGCGGTTGATCGGATTATCGCGGGGGATGGTCTTGTTGGTAGAAGCAGACAGTGAACGATTGCCTTATATGGTTGGAGGAGAACAGGCACTGATTGAAGCGCTGATGGAAACTGTCGGTTATGAGGGGACTTTGATCGTTCCTGCTTTTACGCCGGAATTATTGGACCCTGCAAGTATTTCAGATTGTCCTTTTCCTTACAGCAGTTGGGAAGATATTCGCCGCAATGCGCTTCCTTATCAGCCAAAGCTGTCTATTCCGGTTTATGGGGATCCTTTCGTTCGCCAGTTTTTGCGCAATGAAGGTGTTGTTCGTTCCAATCATCCATTGTATAGCTTTGCGGCCTGGGGCAAATATGCAAAGGTCATCTGTCGTCGGCATCCGCTGCATTTTGCGCTGAATGAGGAGTCGCCGCTTGGCCGTGTCTGCGACCTGAACGGTTATGTGGTCCTGCTGGGTACCTCGTTTGAACAAGCGATCATCCATGCCCTTGCCAAATATCGTTCACGATTTTTACCGGTATGCGTTCGAAGATTGCCGTTAGAAAAAAACACATCTCTCTTTTGGAAAGATGTGTTGGATTATCGAATGGATACGCTGGGATTAGATCAAGTGCAAGAGACGATGGAAGAACGCAAGACGATCACTTATTCATATCTTGGCAATGCGCGTCTGACCTTGTTTTCGGCACATGAAGCTGATGCGGTCGCCGGCGTTTGTTATCACTCACAGCAAGAGCAATAATTGTTGACAAAATGCCTGCAAACCTTGCTCGTCTTCTGCTGTAAAGCGCTCAAAATGGGTGGAGTCGATATCCAAGACGCCAAGTAGCGTATCCTCCTTGATAAGAGGAAGGACGATTTCCGCATTGCTTGCGCTGTCACAAGCGATATGGCCGGCGAATTGATGTACGTCACCAACTCTTTGAATCATGCGCGTACTGGCACACGTACCACAGACCCCTGCATTCATGGGAATGTGCATACAAGCAGGTTTCCCCTGGAATGGCCCTAAGTACAGTTCATCTTTTTTCGGATCGTAAAGATAAAAACCGGCCCAGTTGATAGCAGGGAGTTCTTGAAATAAGAGCGCAGCGGCATTCGCATAGATCGTGACAGGTTGTTTTTCATCGGCTAATAGTGATTGAAGCTGTTGGATCAATAATTCATAAAATGTATTCATACCGTATTTCGCAGCGTTGATAAGGAACGCTGTTTTCCTTTCCATACAGATAAATGATAACATCTGTATCAAAAGAAAGAAAGATGATATAATCCCAAGTTTGACACCTAAAAGATTAAGAAACTCAAGAATGTTCTTTAAA
>CBCTZR010000058.1:0-14139 GCA_965151435.1 uncultured Merdibacter sp.
ACCTAAATGTTTCACATCTAGATGGTTCTTCTTTTCTTAACTTAATGACATTGGGGGAGTCACTAGTTTTTTTTCCTTTTTTGCTTACCTATGCTATAATAAATCAATGGATATGCTTTATGATTTATAGGGGATCTTTTTGCGTTTAGGTGCACTGTGTCCCTTTATGAGGTACCTGCAGGGAAAAAGGATCAGTGAAAGGAGGTTGTTGCATGAACAATAAGAAGCAGTCATTGCTTGTAGGTGGATTGATCAGCAGCGCCGGCATGTTTTTTGCGAAAGCGATCGGCGTCTTATATGCCATTCCATTTAACACGATCATGGAAACAACAACCAATATTAATCTATACGGCTTTGCTTATCAAATTTACAATTATTTATTGAATATCGCTTTGGCGGGATTTCCTTTTGCGGTTTCTGCGGTGGTTGCTAAATACTCGACATTGAACCATTATCGGATTGTTTTGCTGGTGCGAAAACTGTCACATTCCATGATGATCATGGCAGGCTTGATCATGATGTTGTTCGTCATCGCTTTCTCAGGGGTTTTAGCACCGTTAATGACCAAAATCGGTGTGGAAGACATGCAGCGTGTGCTGATCATCTTATCACTGGCGTTGTTTTTTGTACCGATCCTATCGGTGACGCGCGGCTTTTATCAAGGTTTGAAGAAAATGGAAGTGTATGCGGCTTCACAGGTCTTGGAACAAATTGGTCGAGTCGTATTTTTATTAGGGACGAGTTCACTTGCCATCTACGTATTTAATATGGATCGGATCTGGGCTGTGTACTTTGGTGTGCTTTCCACAGGTGTTGCCGCGGTGTTGGCAATCATTCATTTAAAGTTTTATGATCGAAAGACGATGCCGGAGATTCGGCGTAAAGCCAAAGAAGATACGATGGTTTTGGGAGAACGTGTCATACTCAAAGAACTATGTTTGGTAGCGATGCCTTATTTGCTTGTCGCTATCATGGGTTATAGTGATAACCTGGTCAATTCGCTGTTTGTCACAAGTGGTTTGTTGGCAAATGGGATGTCTGCAGCACAAGCAGAGATCTATACGCAGTCGATCAACTATGGGACATTGAAACTCATTTCGATTCCTTTGATCTTAGCACCAGGATTCAGCGCTGCTATCTTGCCAATGATCACTACCTATATGACCGAGAAGAACTTCAAAAAAGTATCACGATCGATCTGTGAGTGTGTAGAGACTGTTCTATATATCGGAACGCCGATCTGTCTATGTCTGTTCTTGTATGCACGACCTTTATATGAAACCTTATTCCCGCCGGATAAGGGACTGGATATTTGCGTATACGTGTTGAAGTGGTATTCATTAGAAGTTTTCTTCGGTATTCTGGCGCCGATCTTTACATCGATCGTCATGGCGGTAGGCATGCGCAATAAGAAATTAGTGTATGCGGCACTCAATACTGCATTACGTCTGATCATCACATATCCGATGATCTGCGTGCTCGGGTTTGAAGGAATCGTCCTTGCCAGCATCGTTGTCTGTTCTCTATCAGCGGCAGTGGATTACGTGCTGTTATCCAAATATGCACATGTAAAATGGAAATATACATGGCGAAGATTTTTACTGATCTTGATTTCACTTCTTCCGATGGTTCTTGTGTTTCAATTGCTCAATTGGATAGGATTGACCGCAGTAGGACATGGACGGATGATCAATTTCTTACAGATGGCGATCAGCGGCATCATCGTGATGCTCACGTATTATGGAACTACTTCTTTCTTTCAATTACCACAGCACATTTTACATTTAGATCTTCGTAAGATTATTAAGAAATTCAAACAGAATCTGCACAAATAAAAGTTTGGAAACAATGTAATATACAGAGAGGAGAAGGAAAAATATGAATATTCGCAGAGCACAAAAAAAAGATCGGGAGCGCATTGATGCACTGTTATTGCAGGTAGCTGCAGTACATCATGAAGGAAGACCAGATTTGTTCAAAGTTGGTTCCCGCAAATATACGGATGAAGAATTGTTAGCGATCATTGCCGATGATCAGCGTCCGATTCTGGTCGCATGCGATGATGAGGATCAGGTGATGGGTTATGCTTTCTGCATCTTTCAACAATACCTTAACAATAATATCATGACAGATATCAAAACGTTATATATCGATGATTTGTGCGTGGATGAAACACTGCGCGGCAAACATATCGGTAAAGCGCTCTACGAGGCGGTTTTGGCTTATGCTAAAGAACACGGCTGTTATAATGTGACGCTCAATGTGTGGGCATGCAATACCTCGGCGATGCGCTTTTACGAGTCTTGCGGATTAAAACCGCAAAAAGTTGGTATGGAAGTTATACTCAAATAAATTTGTAGTTTGTGAACCGCTGGAAAATGCTTTACTGCGGTTTTCTTTTTGGCTCTTTTCAAGGAGCGTGGGACATGTTAAAATCTGTTCGAGAAATAGGAGGGATTGCATGGCGTTTTTACCGACAACACGAGAAGAAATGCTGGAACAAGGATTTGAACAAGTGGATTTTGTCTATGTGTTGGGAGATGCATACGTCGATCATCCATCCTTTGGCTGTGCGATCATCACGCGTACGCTGCAGGCATTTGGTTATAGCTGTGCAATCTTAGCGCAGCCGAATTGGAAGGATGATGAAGAGTTCTTACAATTTGGAACGCCACGGCTTGGCTTTCTGGTTTCAGCTGGGAATATTGACTCCATGGTCAATCACTATTCGGTCAATAAGCGAAGAAGAGATAAAGATTCTTATACGGATCAAGGTGAGATGGGAAAACGTCCTGACCGCGCTACCATTGTCTATACGCAGAAATTAAAGCGTCTTTTTCCAAATGTACCGATTTTGATCGGTGGGATCGAAGCGAGTTTGCGGCGCTTAGCACATTATGACTATTGGGATGATCGGGTACGTCGCTCCATTCTGATGGACTCTCAGGCGGACTTATTGATGTTTGGAATGGGCGAAAATACGATCATCGAGGTTGCGGATGCATTAAACAGCGGACTTCCTGTAGAGAATATCTGTTATATTCGCGGAACGGTATGGAAGAGCAAATCGATCGATTGGATCGTTGATGATTATATCGTATTGCCGGATTATCAAACGATATGTAAAGATAAGAAGGCTTATGCGAAGAGTTTCTTGATTCAATATGAAAATCAAGATGCGATCAATTCAAAGATCTTGATCGAACCTTATGATGGGTGGTATGTCATCTGTAATCAGCCATCGTTGCCATTAACACAGGAACAGATGGACTTTACCTATTCTTTGCCATATGAACGCACTTTTCATCCTAAATATACCTATGTGTCCGCAATCGAAGAAGTTCAGTTCTCGATCACAGCGAATCGCGGCTGTTTTGGCAGCTGTGCTTTCTGTGCGATCACTTCCCATCAAGGGCGTGTGATCTCTTCAAGAAGCGTGGAAAGCGTGGTCGAGGAAGCGAAAAAGATTACAGAAATGCCAAATTTCAAGGGATATATTCATGATATCGGAGGACCGAGCGCGAATTTTTTACGACCGGCGTGTGATAAGCAGACAACGCATGGTGCTTGTCCAAAGCGACAATGCCTATGGCCAAAACCATGTCCAAACTTAAAAGTCGATCATAGTGGATATGTTACGATGCTGGATGCCGTACGCGCTTTGCCGAAGGTAAAAAAAGTGTTTATTCGTTCCGGAATTCGCTATGATTATTTGATGTATGATAAAGATGAGACCTTTTTTGATCGTTTGATCCAATATCATATCAGCGGACAGCTGAAAGTTGCGCCGGAACACGTCAGTGCCAAGGTGCTAGATAAGATGGGAAAACCACGAAAAGAACTCTATTTACGATTCGTTGATAAATATCATGAGAAAAATGAAGCATTTGGCAAGAAACAGTATTTGGTTCCTTATCTGATGAGTTCACATCCTGGTTGTGACTTGCAAGATGCGATCGAATTGGCTTGTTATTTGAAGAAGATCCATCATACACCGAAGCAGGTACAGGATTTTTATCCGACCCCAGGCACTTTGGCAACCTGTATGTATTATACGGGACTTGATCCTCGCAGCATGAAGCCGGTGTATGTCGCAAAGACTTATGAGGAGAAGTTAGAACAACGGGCATTGATGCAGTTTTCTTATCCGAAAAACTATGACATTGTCTATCGCGCTTTGAAAAAAGCACATCGCGAAGATCTGATCGGTTCTGATCTAAAATGCCTCATTCCGGCTCATAAACCGAAGCAGTCTACCAAAGATAGAAGCTATGGTAAAAGAGAAGGATCGAAAACGCACAGACAAACAAGGAAACGCTCATGACGGTACGTGAACTGACGCGAATCGCTTTGATGGGAACGCTGTTGTATATCGTCTTTCATGCTTTTTCAGACATTTTATATCTGGAGATGATCACTTTTACGATTCTTTCGTTTGCGCAGGTATTTTCGCGCAGAGAGACGGTGATCGCCTGTGTGCTCTTTGCTACGCTTCATCTGCTGTTGCATGGAATCATGGTGTGGAACATCGCTTATCTGCTGATTTTTCCGACATATGGTTATCTTTTTGCCAGCATGAAGCGATTACTGAAAGGGCGCCCTACATTGACGGCTTTGATCGCAGGATGTTTTTCTTTTTTGATCGGCCAGCTGGTCGATCTTCCTTTTATTCTTTTCAGCCAAACGATTACGGTTTTTTATCTCCTGTTGGGAATCAAGACTTCACTGATCCAAGGGACGCTGACTTTTCTCGTCACTTTGTTTCTATACGAACCGATACAAAATGTTTTGTTAAGAGTAAAAGATAAATGATCCATAGAAAGAGGGAATGGAAATGAATAAAAAATGGTTATATGCAGGAATTGCACTACTGATCGTGCTTGCGGTGTCTTTGACTACATGGACGCATCAGGGAACCTCTGACGGTGCGCAGATGATCACGGTGACGATCGTCGATCGTACGCAAGAGGAAGAAAAAGTCGTATTTGAACAAAGCTATCAAAGCGATGCTTCTAATTTGACTGACTTTTTGAAAGAACAAGAGGAGCTGCAGGCAGTGATCGAAAACAGCACATATGGTTCTTTGTTAACAAGCATTTACGGATTAGATCAAGATATGGAGAATGGTCCTTGGCTCGTTTTTGAATCCGAAGATAACACAACATGCCAAGACAATGGCGGAATGTGTCCGGCGATGGATGAAGTCGCTCTTGAAGACGGAGATCATTTTACTTTCGCATTGATCGCAGGATTTTAAAAAAAGCAGCTGCCGTGCTTTTCCAATCAACAATTGGAGAACACGCTTGCTGCTTTTTTTAGATTGCGGAATTGATGATTGCGCGTGATAAGAGAGGAACGATCTGATTCTTTCGTGAGAGGATATCTTCTTGAAAGCTGTGCGGTCCATTTTTATCTGGAAAGGCTTCTTTTACGATTTCTTCCAGTGGTCCGCTTGCATAGAAGATCGAACCGTTTTCTAAGATGCTCGTGACAGCGACGACGAAGAGATCTAAATTGCGAATAGCGGCAAACTGCTTCATCTCTTTGCGCAAAGCGTCTTCAATTTCACGTACTTCATCGACTGCGGCGATGATCACCTGTGCGATCATCACTTTTTTGTTGTTGATATGGAAGGTCTTTACATCCTGTGATATGAGTTCGAAAGGACTTTTTTGTGAGATGTTTGAACTGATTTTGAACATCTCAGTCGCAAAGGCATCGATGTCCAGTTCAGCGATTTCCGCTAACATCTTCGCAATGCCGATATCTTTTGCCGTAGTGGTTGGCGAGCGGAACTTTAAAGTGTCCGATAGGATGGCGCCTAATAACAGACCAGCCAGTTCTTTTGATAGTTCCATCTGGTTTTCCATATAGATCGATGTGATGATGGAAGCGGTCGAACCAATGATCTCATTACGGAAATTGATCGGCTGACTGGTTGCGATGTCACAGATACGGTGATGATCAATGATCTCCAGTAAGTCTGCGTCTTCCACTCCTTTTACGGATTGTGCATATTCGTTGTGATCGACCAGGATCACTTGTTTATTGTGATAATCCAAGATATGATAGCGTGATAAGTAGCCTTTGAGATGATTGTTGTTATCGATAACCGGGTAACTGCGATAACGGCTCTTCAGCATCTTTTTACCGACATCTTCAGCAAATTCATCGATGTTGAAGCTGACCAGTGAGCGAATCATGATGAGTTTGACTGGCGGTGCAAAATATAAGTAACGAGAAGTGTTCATCGTTCCATGACCGGAAATGATGATCGGACAATGATGCTCTTTTGCCAACGCCAGGACGTCATCGCTGATCGTGTTGGTCCAAACGACGATCAATACACCTGCGCCTTTACGAATCGCTTCCATCTGAGCTTCCTGATCGTTACCTAACAAGACCAAACGATCTTTGATATCATAGTTTTTCAGTCCGGTTTCGCACATCGCGATGATGCTGACCTTTCCATTAAAATGATAGTGATCATCCATGTAGACCATGTGACCGCTTAACGTTTTTGCGATGTTTTCCAAAGGAGTTTCTTTCAAAAGCTGAATGCTGGCAGCAGTATCGCCTAAACCGATCGAAGCGAGATCGCTGCGGGTGACCATTCCTAATAGCTGCCCCTTCTCATTGACTACACCATAGGATTGTTTGTTTTGTTGTTGCATGAGCTGCAATGTTTCATAGATCGTCGTATCCGGGGTGATCGTAAGGGGAGGATCCATATCGATTTCACGTATCGTTGCTCGTGCATCTTCAAATAACATTGGCTCTTTAAAGCCAAAGCGATCAAGCAGCCACTTTGTTTCTGCATTGACTGGACCTAATCGGCACGCAACCGCATTGACTCCTTTTCGCTGTTGCAACTGCGCGTAAGCGATGGCAGAGACGATGGAATCTGTATCGGGATGGCGATGACCTGTAATATAAACCGTTCTTTGGCGTTCCATGTGTTCCTCCTTGAAAAGAATAATGATTGTTACCTCTTACAATAATTTAAATCTATCACGATTTTTCAATCTTTTCAAGATGGACAAATGGATGTAAAATAATCTGCTTTGTGGTATATTGGAAGAAATAGAAAGCAGGAGGAACAAAGATGTCAAAAGAGATAAATATTGGATTGATCGGTTTTGGAAATATGGGACAGGCGATGGTCCAAGGATTATTAAAAACGAAGAGCGTGCAGGCAGGCAACGTCTGGGCATGTGCAAGAAACAAAGAGAAGCTACAAAAAAACTGTGACGAACTGGGAATTCATGCATGCAGGGATGCAGAGGAAGTTGTTTCAAACAGCGATCTCGTTCTTCTCGCCGTAAAACCTTATCAGTTGCAAGAAGTGCTCGAGCCGATAAAGGAACAGCTAAAAGAAAAGATCGTCGTCTCTATCGCTGCAGGGAAACCTTTTGCGGAACTGGAAAAGATGTTGTCACAGGGAACGGCCCATCTCTCGATCATACCCAATACGCCGATTGCTACCGGAAATGGTGTGATCGTCTGTGAACAGACGCATTCTCTCAACGAAGAACAGCTCGCATTGTTTGCGTCATTGTTTTCTCCATGTGCACAATTGATCTATGTTGAAACCAATCTGTTATCAGTTGCGGGAACGATCAGTGGCTGTGGACCAGCTTTTGTCTTTTTGATGATTGAGGCACTGGGTGATGCAGGAGTAAAATATGGTTTGGATCGCAAGAGTGCCTATACACTGGCTAGTGCCATGATCAAAGGAAGCGGCGCATTACAATTAGAGAGCGCGCAGCATCCAGGGGCATTGAAAGATGCAGTCTGCTCACCGAAAGGAACGACGATCAAAGGAATCAGCGCATTAGAAGAAAGAGGATTTCGATCAGCTTTGATCCATGCAATCGATGCAATTGAAGGAAAATGAAAATGCCGACAGGCATTTTTTAATAGGGGCTTAAAAGATTCTGCAATTTCATAGAAAGGGTGTGTTAAAATGAAGTAGAATAAAAGAAAATGATCGATTGAAAAGTGGCAGAGAACACTTGGAGGTAGAGAAAGATGATTAAAATGGTGCTGTTAGATATGGATGAAACCTTATTGGTAGATCATCATGTACCGGTGATCAATCGCCAAGCAATTCAAAAAGCAAGAGAGAGCGGCGTGCATGTGATGCCGGCAACAGGGCGTTCTTTTCCGATGATCCAAGACATTTTAGCTGAGATGGGAACGAAAGGGTGCCAAGGGGAATACAGCATTTGTTTTAATGGTGCAGCGGTATATGAAAATAATAAGAGCCTGCCGATTTATTGTGATGCATTGAATTATTCACAGGTCAAGACTTCCTATGATATTTGTGTACGACATCATTTGTGTTTTTTAGCTTTTACCTTAGATATGGTATATATTTGTCATCCAACAAAAAGTGAGATCGAACGCAAAAATAAACAAAAAGCAGTATTTCAGATTGTTGATGATATTACGTTGTTGAAAAATAAAACAGTTGTTAAGACTTCAATGCAATCTGATGAAGAAGATGTTCTCTATAAAATAGGAAAAGAAGAAAAAAGTTCGTTTATAGATGCACAGATTGAAGTCAGCTATTCTTCCGGGCGTTTTTTGGAATGTACGGGAAAAGGCGTCAGCAAAGCGAGTGCACTGCACTGGTTAAAGGAATATTTGAAACTTGATATCCGACAGGTGATGGCTGTAGGAGATAACTTTAACGATATTGAGATGTTAAAGGCGGCAGGACTTGGTGTCTGTGTCGGTGATGGTCGCGAAGAAGCAAAAGCAGCAGCGGATATCGTCTTAACACGAGGTTATCGAGAAGGGGCTGTTGCGGAAGCAATCGAGCGTTTTGTGCTTGCAAAGGAAACACAGGAATAAAAATTGTATAATTTTTAAACAAAAAATAATGCTATAATGTCCATGGTGATTTTTGTGATAGAAAATAGATTTCAACAGGGGATACAGGACGGGTTGCCTATTGCATTAGGTTATCTGTCAGTTTCATTTGCCTTTGGTATGATGGCGGCAAATCAGGGGATGCCGTTATGGGCGAGCGTAATGATCTCCTTTACAAATTTGACGAGTGCCGGGCAGTTTGCGGCATTGAGCATTATTGCGCATGGAGGATCGATGATTGAAATGGCATTATCCCAATTTATCATCAATCTTCGCTACTTCTTGATGTCGCTTTCACTGACGCAAAAAGTGGATGAACACATGGGAACTTTTCAGCGGGCTGTTATTGCGCATGGAGTGACGGATGAAATCTTTGCGGTATCCACCTCCCGTTATCGTGGAGTCGGTTTTGTGTATATGCTGGGACTGATGATTCTGCCCATTATCGGTTGGACCATGGGAACATTTTTGGGAGGGGCAATCAGCTCTTTATTACCTTTGACTTTGCGGGATGCTTTGGGCATCATGATTTACGGTATGTTTTTAGCGATTATTTTGCCGCCTTGTCATCGCTCGCGTGAAATATTCATCGTTGTGATCATCGCATCATTGATGAGCTGTGTTTTTCAACTGCTCTCTTCCATCTTTGCGATTGGAAGCGGCTTTGTCATCATCATCTGTACCATCGCCGCAGCGGGAATCGGAGCGTGGCTTTATCCCGTGACACAGGAGGAAGATCATGGATAAATTGCTTGGTTATATGTTGGTGATGGCGGTGACGACCTATTTGATCCGCAGTACGCCCTTGCTGTTTTTTCGAAAAAGGATCAAAAATCGTTTCGTACAGTCTTTTCTCTATTATGTTCCATACGCGGTGCTGGGTTCTATGACCTTTCCAGCAATCTTCACTTCAACAGGGGATCTGCTCTCATCTTGTGTAGGATGTGCGATTGGCGTCATTCTCGCTTATCGGGAAAAGAGCTTGCTCATCGTTGCGCTTGCCGCTTCTTTCGCGGCGTATCTGACGATGTTAGTTACAGGTTAAAAAGCATCTTTTGATGCTTTTTCTATACTTTTTTGACCGGTCATGCTATATTGAACCTGAAAGATTAAGTGCACTTGTTAATATTTGGCATTTTACATCAATTTAACGTCTTACTGAATATTTCTTTACGGAGAACATGGCATAATACAAATGTAAAAGATGTGTAAAATGTGCCGATTCTTGCGTATGCAGGTGGCATTTGTGTGATAAAAGGGGGAATTCGCTATGGCAAAAGTGTTGGTCGTAGAAGACGATGAGAGCATTCGCAGTTTGATCAAACTGACACTGCAGCAGTTTCAATATGAAACAGAAGCCTTCGAAGATGCAGAACATGCATGGGAGTATTTACAAAATGAGTCTGCCGATATAGGCATCTTCGATTTGATGTTGCCGGGAATGAGCGGATTAGAGTTGATCGAGAAAATTCGAAAAGATGAGCACCTATATGATTTTCCGGTAATCATCCTTACTGCAAAAGACAGTGAGATCGATAAAGTGATCGGTTTGGATCAAGGTGCCGATGACTACATGACAAAACCGTTTTCCGTTTTGGAACTGACTGCACGTATTCGATCATTGTTACGAAGAAGCGTCGTTCATGCGGAAGAAAATCATTGTTTTTGTCAAGGTGGATTGGAAATTGATTTTGACGGCCGTATCGTACAGGCGATGCAAAGGCAAGTAGAATTGACTTTTAAGGAATTTGAATTATTAAAATATCTCATACAGCATAAAGGAAAGGCAGTCAGCCGTC
Source organism: uncultured Merdibacter sp. (assembly GCA_965151435.1). Taxonomy (GTDB): domain Bacteria; phylum Bacillota_I; class Bacilli_A; order Erysipelotrichales; family Erysipelotrichaceae; genus Merdibacter. Next base: position 10,677 of record CBCTZR010000058.1, read on the forward strand.
AGGAACTCTTAAACCAGATCTGGGGATATGATTTTGTGGGTGAAAGCCGTACGCTAGATGTGCATATCAATTCTCTGCGCCGGAAGCTGGGGGAGCCTTTTGATGGGTGGATCCAGGTCATTCGCGGTGTCGGCTATCGTTTCGTAATGGAGGGATAGTATGAGAAAACGGATATTGAGAGATTATATGCTGGTTGTTACTGCAGCGCTTCTCTGTGGCTTTTTGATTTTTTATCTCGTTGTCAGCAACATCATGATGGAGTCGACAAAGAAAGATCTGCATTATACGTTAAAAACGTTAGAAGTATTTCCAAAGGATGAACTTGTACAGCGCGACAGTGATATCGCCGCAGTTTTACAGGATGAAAATTCGCGTATAACGATCATCGATATCGATGGAACGGTGTTATTGGACAGCGATGTGGATGGCGAGATGGAAAATCATCTGCAAAGGGAAGAAGTTCAGATGGCGTTGCGAGATGGAGAAGGATATGCGGTGCGTTATTCCACGACCTTGGATCTGCCTATGTTGTATGTGGCGTTATATTCTCCATCGCAGGCGTGTATTTATCGAATTGCCATCCCATACAATGGATTGGAAGAATATGGGGTGTCTTTACTGCCGGCTGCTTTGGTCTCTTTTGTTACGGCCTCTTTGATTGCGCTGATGTTAGCGAGAAAATCGTCTAAATCCTTGACGCGGCCTTTACAGGAAATCGGCAATGAGATTCGACGTTCACAGGATAGTGATCTGCCGTTGACATTCCATTCTTATCAATATGAGGAACTCAACGAAATTGCGGATACCATCAAACAGATGCAAGAGGAAATAAAACACTATGTAAAACGCTTAAAACGAGAAAAGAAGATTCGTCAAGAGTTCTTTGACAACGCTTCTCATGAGCTCAAGACGCCTTTGACAAGCATTCGCGGTTATGGAGAACTTTTAAAGAATGGTGTTGTCGCAGATCCGAAACAAGCACAGGAATGTGTGGAGCACATCCTCAAGGAGACCAATCACATGACTGCGCTGATCACAGATATCTTGATGATTTCACGTTTGGAAGGAAATGACGTGGTCGAAGAGAAGACTAATATCGCTTTGCGTTTGACGATAGAGGAAATTCAAAAATCTTTAGAACCGATGGCTTTGGAACATAATGTTCAGCTGGAGGTGCAGGCAGAAGATTGTACGGTGTATATGTCCAGAAAACATCTGAATCAGCTTTTGAGCAATCTGATCAGCAATGCGATCAAATATAACCGTGAACACGGAACAGTTGATGTATTCTTGAAGAGTGAGCGCCACCGTCTGATCTTAAGCGTGGAAGATAGCGGAATTGGTATTTCGAAAGAGGATCAAAAACATGTATTCGAACGTTTCTATCGTGTCGATAAAGGCAGAAGCCGTAAAGTAGGAGGTACGGGACTAGGATTGGCGATCGTTAAACACATCGTGCGCTATTATAATGGAACGGTTGAATTAGTCTCTCAGGAAAATGTTGGAACAAAGATTACGATCTCGTTACCAAACGTCGTTCTGCAAGAAGAAGGAAAGAAGTAGTCGGTAAGGCTACTTTTCTTTTAGGCTTGATGTAAAATATAGGTAAAATCTAAGTAAACAAAAGATAAAATATTTCTATAATTTTGTTTACAAGTATGTTATCATAGCTTTGTCTACTATGGATCGGGAGGGATTAGATGGGTGCGATTCTAGAAATCATCGTATCGATGCTCGGTGGCCTGGCGTTGTTCCTGTATGGTATGCGAATGATGTCGAACGGCTTAGAGCTGACAGCAGGCAACTCGATGAAGTCGGTATTGGAAAAGTTAACTTCTAGTCGTATTGTCAGCATCTTAGTAGGAGCCGGTGTCACAGCCCTGGTACAGAGTTCATCTGCCACAACCGTGATGTTGGTGTCATTTGTTGGTTCTTCCATTATGACCTTGGAACAAGCGGTATGGATCATCATGGGTGCGAATATTGGTGCGACGATGACAAATATGTTGACGGCATTAAATATTTCAATGGTGGCGAGCATGCTGGCCATCATCGGTGTTGTTGCAATCGTCTTCATCAAAAAACCAAAGGTCAATCATATCGGGTTTATCTTAGCTGGTCTGGGCATTTTGTTCATCGGTATGGAACTGATGTCAGCAGCTGTATTGCCGCTACGTGAATTTGAAGCGTTCCATAACATCATGTCCACGTTTACGAATCCGCTCATCGGTGTTTTATTCGGTGCGTTGTTTACAGCAATCATTCAAAGCTCAAGCGCATCAATCGGTATTTTACAATCTCTTTCCGTAACGGGCGCAATCTCCATGAACAGTTCTCTCTATCTGATCTTCGGTATGAATATCGGGACTTGTATTACAGCAGCGCTTGCCAGTATCGGCGCAAACAGTGATGCAAAGCGTACAGCGATGATTCACTTTCTTTTTAATGTGATTTCTACCGCTATCTTTGTGATCTTGATCCAATTTATACCGTTCGCTCAATGGATGCAGGCAAGCAGCGTGGATCCGAAAGTACAGATCGGTAATGCGAACGTGATCTATAAGCTCGTATCCATACTTCTGCTGTTTCCGTTTGGAAACCAATTGGTAAAATTGAGTCGGATGTTGATCCATGGTGAAGAAGAGAAGCAGTCGCTCTTATCCGAGGTTGGCGTTGATCGTTTTGGCGGTGTCGGTGCATCGGCAGTCATTGTCACTTCTTTTGAGAGGGCAATCAATTATATGACACAGATGGTGGCGGACAATTTGAATCTCTCTTTACATGCGCTGATCCATCATGAGGAAAAACATTGTGAGGAATTATATGAACGAGAAAAGCGCATCAATGATTGTCGTAAAGGGATCGGTGATTATATGAATCGTATTTCCTCATTGGAATTGACTGAACATGATGCGGAGGTCGTTCTTTCTTATTTTAAGATCACGACCGATCTGGAACGTTTGGGAGATCATGCGAAAAACTTGATGGGTTATGCTTCTGAAGAGAAGCTGAATCCGGAAGCGATCGTGGAGCTGCGCGAATTATCACAGCTTTTCAAAGAAGCGATCGGTTGCTTTTATCGCCAAAACCATGATGAAAATGAAGAATATCTACATATGGAGAAAATCGAACATCAAGTGGATACCTTGACGCAAGATCATCAGGAATTACAGTTACAGCGGTTGAAGGAGAAAAAATGTTCACCTGCACAATGCGTTCTTTATGTAAATGCCTTGGTCGATATAGAGCGTGTCTTCGATCATTTGATGAATATCGTAGAAGAATGTCGAGATCATCATTATTATTTGATGACGAGGGAAGAAGAGGAATTCGAACAGGCTGTTGCTTGTTCAAATTGAGAAGGATAGAAAAGCAGTGCTTGCATGAAACAAAGCACTGCTTTTTATATGGGTGTGCCGGGCATGGCACTAATTCAGTTGGAGATAAACCAACCACAGGTATT
>CBCTZR010000059.1:0-13685 GCA_965151435.1 uncultured Merdibacter sp.
TTATAAATCTTATTACTTCCAAAGTTCCATGGTGTTATCTTCTAAAAACGGGAATATTTCCTTGGATCAAGGACAAAAAATGGAAATATCTATGCTATAATAGTATATATATAATATTTTTAATAAAGGGGAGTTGTATATGAATTTTATCTTCATTTCACCGCAGTTTCCAAAGACATACTGGAATTTCTGTAATCGACTGAAACAAAAGGGCGTCTGTGTGCTCGGCATTGGCGATACGCCTTATGATGCACTGGATGATCATGTGAAGGAATCTTTGCAAGAGTATTACCGCGTAGACAACATGGAGAATTATGATGAAATGTTTCGTGCGGTTGCTTATTTTTCTTTCCGATATGGAAAGATCGATTGGATCGAATCAAATAATGAATACTGGTTAGCACAGGATGCTCGTTTACGTACTGATTTCCATGTGACAACGGGTTATCAAAGTGAGGAAGTATGGGAGATTCGCAGCAAATCCAAGATGAAGAAATATTATGCTAAGGCAAAAATCCCAACAGCGCGATATCATATGGTAACAACGATCGAAGAAGGCAAAGCATTTATCGATACGGTGGGCTATCCCGTTATTGTTAAACCAGATGCTGGTGTAGGAGCTTCTAAAACCTATCGTTTATCAAATGAAGAGGAATTGAAGGCTTTTTATGATCAGAAGCCGGCAATCCCTTATATCATGGAAGAATTTATTCCAGGTATCATCATTTCGTATGATGGGATCATGAATTCAAAAAAGGAGATCATTTTTGATACGTCACATATTTTTCCGACACCGATCATGGATGTTGTCAATGAGCAGGATCATCTGGTGTATTATAGTGCTAAAGAAATTGATCCAAAATTAAAAAAACTGGGACAGCGTGCAGTAAAAGCATTCCCAGGAGGCAGTCGTTTCTTTCATTTTGAATTTTTCCAATTATTAGAGGATAAAGAAGGCATTGGCAAAAAGGGAGATTATGTCGGCTTAGAGGTGAATATGCGTCCTCCGGGAGGATATACGACGGATATGATGAATTTCGCTAACAATGCGGATATTTATACGATCTGGTCTGAAATGGTCACAGATGATCAAAGCAGTTTTCAATTGCCTGTCGTGCGTCCTTATGTATGTATCTTCGTCTCTCGTCGCGATGGTCGTAGCTATGTGCACACACATGAAGAAATCTTGCAGCGTTATGGAAGTCATCTTGTCATGCAGGAACGCATGCCGGATGCGATATCGGATGCGATGGGAAATCAGATGTACACAGCTAATTTTGTAACAAATGAAGAAGCGCAGGAATTTGCGTCTTTTGTTCATGAAATGAAAGGGGAATAATATGAAAGAGCAGTTTATCAGACATTACAGTCATTGTCTGAATCGAGATATGGAAGTGAGTGTGTATGGTCATGCCGGAAAGCCTTGTCTTGTATTTCCTCCACAGGATGGCAAACACGGCGATTGGAAAGGGTTTGGTATGATTGACGCAATGGCAGAATACATCAATGAGGGCCGTATTCAGGTTTTCTGCTGTGATTCAATTGATGAAGAGACGTGGTCGAACCAATACGGAGATCCGCGTTGGCGCATTGAGCGTCAAGAAGCGTATTTTCATTATATATGCGATGAATTGGTACCGATGATCTTGGATTGTAATGAAGCGGACTGTGGATTGCGTGCCGGCAAGCTGATGACGACAGGTGCCAGCATGGGTGGATATCATGCGGTAAATTGCATGATGCGGCGTCCGGATCTATTCGACAAAGTACTTTCACTGAGCGGATTGTTTCAGAGTGATTATTTCTTCCATGATTATCATGATGATTTGACCTATGCAAATTCACCTTTGAACTTTTTGCAGAATATGCCGTTAGATCATCCTTATATTCAGATGTATAACGAAAGTGAGATCATCTTATGCTGTGGACAAGGTGCATGGGAAGAAAAGATGATCGATCATATGCATCGAATGCAGAATGTTTTTGAGCGTAAAGGCATCAATGCTTGGGTTGATTTTTGGGGTTATGATGTCAATCATGATTGGCCATGGTGGCGTAGACAGATCGTATATTTCTTACAGTTTTTAGTTTAATATAAAATTGGATAACATGAACAAAAGCAGCGAGGGGAGCGCTGCTTTTGTTCAAATTATACTTAGTAAAAAGAAAGGGAAAATTGGTTATGAAGAATTGAGCTTTCTTTTAAGCTCATCTATAGTATAGCGAAACCTACACGTTGAATTATCATAGATTCATGTTAAATTGTGTGATGAATCAAAGAACAATGGTAGATAATGTGAAAGGAATGGTAGAATTGTTCAACTTTTTTACAATTTTTGCATAAATAATGAAAAAAATTTCATTATTTATGGCAAATTGATGTCATTTTTTAAGGTTTTATGGCATAATGTATGAAACAGTAAGGAGGAAGATGGAATGACCTGTAAATATCGTTGGAATGCTTTTCCCAAAAATGGAACATTCCTTTTCTGCCCACGATGTTGTGTAGGTGGGAAGGAGTGACGAATTGATAAAGGAGGAGCGTAATGAAAGCAATTGATTTGATAGGAAATACGCCAATGATTCAAATTGGCGAAAGTAACGTGTATGTGAAATTGGAAAAATATAATCCTGGCGGCAGTGTGAAGGATCGTGCGGTTTACGCGATGCTACAAGGAGCTTTGGATCGTGGAGAAATCACGAAAGAGCATACCTTGATCGAAGCTACCAGCGGGAATACAGGAATTGCGTTAGCAATGTTGGGAGCGATTCTACAGTTAAAAGTGGTCATTGTCATGCCGGATACGATGAGCGTTGAACGCAGACGCCTCGTGCAGGCGTATGGTGCAGAGCTGGTGTTAAGTGATGGAACAAAAGGCATGCAGGGAGCAATTGATAAGATGAACCAATTGATCCAGGAGAATGCACACTATGTTACATTGGGACAATTTGAGAATCCTGATAATATTCGTGCACATTATGAAACGACTGGTTTGGAAATATGGGAGCAGTTGCCGCAAGTAGGCGTGTTCGTCGCTGGAGTTGGAACGGGCGGTACCTTCACAGGAATCGCTAGACGGTTGAAAGAGAAGAATGATGCAGTGCTCTGTGTTGCGGTGGAACCTAGTTCCAGCGCCTTGCTGAGCGGTCGTACAGCGGGGCCTCACAAGATTCAAGGGATTGGCGCAAATTTCATTCCTAAGAATTTTGATGCGAGCGTATGCGATGATATCGCAACAATCTCTGATGAAGAAGCAATCGCTGAAATGGTCGCTTTTGGCAGAGAAACCGGTATCTTGGTCGGAATAAGTGCTGGGGCTAATATCGCGGTTGCTAAACGCTATGCAGCATATTATCCGGATCGTATGATCGTAACGATCGCTCCGGATGGCGCAGATAAATATCTATCCCTCGTGGAGTTTGACTGATGGCTTTTTTTCGCAACGCAGCATATAATATTCGACGTACGATGGAAAATGATCCAGCGGCGCATTCACGCATTGAAGTCCTTTTGCTTTATCCGCATATTAAAGCAATTGGTATCCATCGGATCGCACATTGGTTTTATAAAAGACATCTCTTTTTTCTGGCACGATTTCTATCCAATATCGCTCGTTTCTGGACGGGTATCGAGATCCATCCAGGAGCGCAGATCGGGCGTGGTTTCCTCATTGATCATGGCATGGGTGTCGTGATTGGGGAAACAGCGATCATTGGAGATGATTGTCAGATTTATCACGGTGTGACATTGGGAGGAACTGGAACCCAGCATAAAAAACGTCATCCTACTTTAGAAGATGGAGTGATGATCGGATCCGGTGCGAAGTGCTTAGGAAATATAACGATTGGAAAAGGGGCAAAAGTCGGAGCAAATGCGGTGGTGCTCCAAGATGTTCCAGCAGGTGCAACTGCAGTAGGGATACCAGCGAGAATCATTACGAAAGAAGAAAAGAAAATGAGGGAGAGAAATGGACTGAGGTAATACATACTCAGTCTTTTATATGAAAAGGGAATTATTGAGTTTTTCTTTGTATGTATGGTATGATGTTATCAGTATAAATTCGGAGGGTGCTATGTGGAAATATGAATGTAAGCGCCATTTGCTGTATTTGTTAATCGCAGCAGGTGTGGGTGCTTTGTTATTTGGAATAACGGTCGATAAAGATGTGATCAAAGAATTAGGTACACTTTATGATTGGATTACATTGACACAGTTGAATATGGTTTATGAATGGCGTTGGGCGTTGGGTGCCATGATCGGTGCTTCTTTAATTAATGGAGTGTTGTTGTTACGTTATTTCTTTATGAAATTTAACGTTAGTCCGATGTTGTTGTTATTATTTCTGCTGCTGTTTCGCGTCTATGAGATTTTGTTGATGATCGGATTAGGTTTACTGTTGCCATCCATCTTGGTTTGTATCTATGGGATGCTTACAGCACGCAATTCTGCCGCGAAGAATTTTCGTTCATTACCCAATGGTAATGGTAATGAAGTCGAACGTATCTATCGTCTGCATCATGCATTTGATGAAAATGTTCGAGAACTCGCTTTGAAATGTCGTCGCGAAAGCGATCGTTGGAGCATTATCTATGTGCTGGGACTGATTGCTTTGATGTGTGTGACTTTGATCATTCCTAATATGATGTTAATGATGATGATCTTTTTAGGATATGGACTTTTATTTGTTTATGTTTTTCGTTTGCGTACACAGAGTGTCATGCCGATCAATTCGCTTTTATTTGAAAACTGTGATCCAATTGCTTGTGCGAGTGCAATCCTTATTTACTCCAAAAGAGGAAATCGATTGAATTTAAAAATGAACCTCTTATTTGCACAGTGCATGCTGTGTTTGGATGATCCGCAGCTCGCTATGGATGCGCTTGTCTTGATGAGCCGATCTCGAAATAACAATGCGATGGAATTAAATTATCAAACGTTGATGGCAGAGGCAAATTATCAACTGGGTGATCAGGCGGCGTTAGAGCTCAATTTACAAGCCGTTCGTTCAATAAGGGTAAATATTGGAGCAGCCGGCAATTTGATGTTGCAGGAAACAATTGCTTCCATTCAAAATAAGCTGTATTTGATGAATGAACATTTTGATCAATGCGAAGCATATTATCGTCAGATGCTGCCACAGATGAAGCTACGTTTACAGCAAGTTGACGCACATTATTATTTAGGACTGATAGCATTTGTACGAAAGGATTTGTTATCAGCGAAAGATCATTTTACATTTGTTGTGGACTATGGTAATACGACGAGCTATCTTGACAAGGCGAAGAAATATATGACGCTGATTGATCGTTTGGAACCAAAGGAAGAACAATAAAAGATGCATATTCGCAATGATTTCTTGATGAGAAAAAGGGAAATCCCATTTGCGATATGCATCTTTTTTTATGTCAATTTTAGGAAGAGTAACGCAGATAATAGAGAAAAATTCCCATTCCGATGGAGTAGGTAATTTCGGTGAAGGATGTGACTGCGCCTTGCATTGCAAAACTGTAGGAGCTTATAAAACAGAGAATCACATAAATGAATAGATAGCGCCGAAGATTTTGGTATCCGCAAAGAGAAGCATAGAACAAAAAACAGAAAACAAAGAATGCATAGCCACCGCTTCCAAACATGGCCAAACGAACATGCCATAGACTGATCCAGACATTTGCTTGAGGATCATAAGGAAATAGGACCGATAAGATCATACAGCCGCAAAATAACGTGAGAAGGAGATTTACACACATAGGTAAACAAGGATACTTTTTCAGACAGGCATGTGTCATTGATTGGAAATAAAGCGCACTGCAACTTCCCCATAGAAAAAGATAGAAGGGATGGTGCAGATCATTTCCGATGTAGGATTGATTCTGAGTGAAGATATCAATATAGAACAATGCGCTGAGATTCAATAAGGGTAGAAGCAGAAAAGCTACACATGCATGCCATTGTTTTTGATAACGTAAAAAAGTTTTCATCGCTTTGGATTATAGCATATCTGGGCGTGTTTGAAAAATGTTTAGGGAAGGATGCTGGCAGATCGTATAAAAATGGTGCAGGGAAAGGAGGAAGAGAATGCTTCAAGGATTGCAACAGATCGATGCAAAACAGGGATTTCTTCATGTGCAATTACAGCAGGAAAACGATTATGATGCGTTTATCTATGAACAGATTCGCATGGATGAAGAATGTTTGCAGCCATTGCAGGAAGATAAGAAAACGTTTCGTTATGAAATCAGCGGTTTGCTTTCTCTTTCTTGTTTTCTGGAAAATTACGTTTTTGAACGAGAGGAGGGATATCGTTTTCTCATCCAACTGTTAGAGCGTATGATCAAAGTGAATCGCAATAAGCCGATCGTGGTGGATGTTCGCTACATCTATCTGCCCCCTCATGGTAATTTTCTTCGTTTTCTCGCTGTGCCGCTCAATATTACTCACTGGTATCTGCAAAAAGAGGAAACGAGGACGTTTGTGGAATATGTAGCTATGCATTTTCAGACAAAAGAATCCTATGAGATTATCGGTTTCCTCGTTCGCTGCATACATGGAGACGAATTTTCGCTTACCTCCGTGTTACAGGGACTGCTGTTGTTGAAAGAGCTTTACACAGACAAGCCCCCTTTTTGGAAACGGTTATGCCAGAAACATCAGGAACAAGACTTTACCGCTCGTTCTGCCGTATTGATGGAGACAATCAAAACGATGGAGGAGACAGAGAAAGCAAAGAATGGATCTGCTGTGCACTTGGCAAAGACCAGCCCATTGGGCGAAACAAAAGAGTATGCTTGTTTGGAAGGAAAGGATCAGACCTACGTGCTCAAAGAAATGATTGTTGCGATCGGTAGAGGGGAAACATGCGCAATTCAATTGCAGGATTCCTCTGTGTCATTGCAACACGTCCGTCTGCGCTGTGAACAGGGGCGATGGTATGCAAAGGATCTTCGTTCGAAAAACGGAACGACATTAAATGGAAAGCAAATGCAAAGAGAGATGCGCCTAAAAGAAGGAATGGAATTACAGGTAGCAAACTATCGCTTCATTTTTCATGAACAGATGATATGGTAGTTGAAATCAGTTTGTTTTTAAAAGATTGGATGCTGAGCGCATATGTGTCGTATCAACACGCTCATATCTTTTCTCATCCGTCAACGCAACAGCCTTTGATCTTGTTGGAACCCAGCATGGAGCATTGGGAAGTCTATAATGCGAAAGGAGAGCTGTTGGGTTTATTACGCTTACAAGGTTTTGAGCCTTTGCAAAAAGATGAAATGCTCTTCTTGACCATCCGTAAGATCACAATTCAACGATATCATTTTTATGCTTTGCAATCATTATCCTTTGGCAGAGGAGAAGATTGTGATGTTGTATTGCAAGACCCTTATGTATCTGTGTTTCATTGTGCGATCAAGCGTTGTCAAAATGTGTGGCAGCTGATGGATCAAAACAGTACGAATGGGACATATGTCAATGGAAAACGAACCAAAGAACACATTCTCACAGCGGGCGATGTGATCGCAATCGGTCAATTTCGCTTTATCATCGGCATTGATTTTTTCGCTGTGCAAAAAGAACTTCCATTACCAAAACGAATGCTTATACAACGCTTTCACCCTTTGTCTGTTAAACCAAAACCAGTAAAATGGATGTCCTCATTATCTTATTGCGAAAAGATCCAGATTCCGCTTCCTCAAGCGAGGAGCTTTCAGCAAACCTCTTCCTTTTTCTTTCAATTAGGACCAGGAATCTCCATGGCGCTCTTTTCTTTGCTGGCGATGCAAGCAACAAGCGTAAACGTATGGATGCAAGTAGGAATCTTGTCGAGCATGGTCCTGTGGCCGGGATTGACAGCAATCTTTCAACATGTCCGTGTACACCGTGAAAAAAAGCAGATACGTAAACAGTATCGACAGAAACTGGATGAGTTTGAAAAAGAAAAACAGGAGATGTGGGAAAAATACAGCAGCTTGCAGCAGCATTGGAAACACCATTTATGTAAATGTGAGGAGTGGTTGCGCAGCGATGAGAAAAATCTTTATTTAGGGGAAGAAGAGAAAGCTTTTTTTGAATGTGAGAACCTTGATCATAAAGCAGAAGATCCTGTATGTCTACAGATGTATGAGAAACTAAGGCAAAAATGGGAGACACCTTGTTTTAGACCAGTCCTTCTTCGAGTGGAAAATCTAATTTGGATCATAGGAGAACGCTCTGTTTGTTATTCGTTATTCATCCTGATGCAGCTGTTGAAACAATGCGAAGGAAGATGCAAATTATTTGTCTTTGGATTTGACGATCTTTCCATATTTGGCCGATTGCGTTTTTTGCATTGTTATCAATGGGATTTCAAAGAGATGAACGAAGAGATGGATCGATCTCTCTTCTTACAGAAGATTCAGGATAAAGCAGACGATGAGGTTTGGATCCTGTTCTGTGAAGAACTATCGTTTGATCCGAAACTATTACAGGGAGAAGAGAATTATTGCATTGTGGTATCCAAAAAGAGCTTTCGTGTTGATCGACGAGGGATTGTCGTTGACCTTGAACAAAAACGTTATTGGAAACGACGCTGGTACTCTTTTCAGCCTGCTAGTTATTCTTTTGCGCAATGGGAAACATTTTGCGTGTTTATGGAGGAGGAGCCTTTTATTGAACGTCCGTTTGCAAATGATTTTCTATCGCTGTTCTCCTGTGGAAGTGTTGAAAAATTAAGCATCATACAGGAATGGAACAAAAGAAAAGAGAATACGCTGGCCGCGTATATCGGATGGGATGAAAAAGGAGAACGAGTGGTTCTAGATGCACATGAAAAAGCGGATGGTCCGCATGGCATAATCGCTGGAACGACCGGATCTGGCAAGAGTGAATTGCTCATGACATACATTCTCTCTCTTGCTTGTCTCTATTCGCCGCAGCAAGTAAATTTTTTTATCATCGACTACAAAGGCGGAGCGATGGCGAAAACATTGGAAGATCTGCCTCATCTTGCTGGAACGATGACAAATCTAGAAAAGACTTCTTTACAGCGCGTACGAAGCTCTCTGTTACAAGAATTAACACTAAGACAGACACATTTTCGCGAAATGATGAAACGATGTGCGCTTTCAACGATGAGCATTGAAGTGTATGCACAGCATCGACAGCAAACGGATCCAACCTTTGCGCATCTCTTTTTGATCGTGGATGAATTTGCTCAGCTTCGTCAAGAACATAGCGAATTTTTAGAAGATCTTCAGCAGGTTGCCCGCATCGGCCGCAGTTTAGGGATCCATCTGCTGCTGTGTACTCAAAAACCAGGTGGAGTGATCGATGATCAAATCTGGAGCAACGCGCGTTTTCACCTGTGTCTCCGTGTGCAAGAAGTGAGTGATAGTCAGGATATGCTGCATCGTAAAGAGGCAATTCAACTAAGGAAGAGCGGTGAGTTTCTTTTGCAGGTTGGCAGTGATGAGCGTTTTGTTCACGGCTTTGGTGCCTATGCAAATGCAGATTATTGCCCATCACGCGTTTATCATCCGAATCAGGAACATCAGCTACGTATTTTTGATCGAGAGCGAAAGCTGCTTTTTCACCACACATGGCGAACAAGGCAATCAGCCGAGAAACAATTACCAGTCCTTTGCCGTTATTTGAACGAATTAGCGAAAAACCGCTATCAAGTGCGTCCGATTTGTATGGAGGATCTGGAACGTTATCGTAAAAGAATGAATACAAGAGCAAACTTGCAGATCGGTTGGATCGATCAACCACAGTTGCAACGCATTATTCCTTTTATGATCGATGAAGGCTCTTTTGCAGTATATACGCCCTCTTTGGCCCAGGCAACAGATTTTTTAGATCGGTGTGCACTGGCTGTAAGGAATGTGGATGGTTTTAGGTGTTATCGTATCGGACAAGGGAGAAACAGCATTTCCGTGCAGGATCGAAAAGTGCTTTCTATCTTGTTTTATCATCTGGAAAAGGAGAGCACAAATGCACTCATTTTCATTGAATCTCTTTCGCAATGGAAAGAAATACCACTTTTTTATGAGCGTTTATGTGCCTTGGCAATGCGCCATCGCTTGATTCTTACCTTTCAGAACTTCGACTATGGTCTTCTTTCAAGATTACCGCAAACGATTCGAAAAGTGAGTTATGGGGTGATGGATGAACAATTGCTGCAAGAGTGGTTTCATGCGCGTGAGATTCCGTTGCTTGCGCAGTTAGATGGAGGAGTTGTCGCCATGGATCGCCTTTCCAGTTTTCTTATGTGTCAAATCATGGAAGACAATCAAAGCGATTGTGATTCTATGCTTTCCTTTCCAAGTTTAGGTTGGGAGAGCATAGGCGTAGATGAGAATGGAGAACTCTTTTTCTGGAACTTTACTGGAGTCGTCATCATTTTATATGGAGATCCGTTAAAAACCAAAAAAGTTCAACGTCTCGTTCAAGGTTGGATGAGCAAATGCAAGGCATTGAAAAGGAGGGAGGTACGCATTGCTTGGGCCGGAGAGGAGCAGATCAAACAAATGATAAAAGGGGATGACTTTGAAATGACGATTTGCTGGATCGGCACAGGAATAGAAACGTATGGCTATCTCTATGGCTTTCGTAGTCTGTCTTGCATGCAGGAAGAGATGATCGTAAGAAACAGAGAAGAAGAACGACACATTCGATTATGGGAGGAATGAGAAGACGGGAGAGAGTATTTTTGTTGAAGTACAGATACCGGTAGTTGAACAGCGATTCGATATGGAATTGCCGTTATCAGCAGAAGTGGATCTTTTAATTAAGGAATGTTTATGCTGGATCAGTGAACAAATCGGTATACGATTGCTGGAAGATGACCATTTTCTCTGCAATTGCCGTACAAAAGAAATTTTGAAAGGAGATCGAAAACTAAATGAAACGAGCATTGTTCGAGGAGATACGTTGATCATTTTTTGATTGAATCGATCTAGAAAAGAGGAACTATGAAAATCAATGTAGATATGAATCAATTGTTGCAACATGCATCTTATGTCTGTGAGCAGTCTCAGCAGTATGCAAATACATATAGAAATATTTATCAATTATTGGATCAAATGCACAGCATCTGGCAAGGAAAAGATTATGATGCCTTTGCTCTGCAACTAAAAGAATTTCGAAAAGATTTCGATCGCATGAAGCAGGTGCTGGATGCGTATGGCGCTTATTTGCGAGAAAGTGCTGCGATCTATGATCGATTACAGCAGGAGTGCGTCGCGATGGCAAACCGTTTACGTTACTAAAAGGAGGAAAAGATGGAAGGAGTAAAAATTGCGTCACAGGAAGTACGTGATTTTGCAGGACAGCTGCAGCAATACAATGGGGAATTGCGTGCAGTGTTGGAGGGGATCACTGCCAAGATGCGTCAGCTACATACCACTTGGGATTCGCCTGCCGGAATTGCATTACAAAATCGCTTTTTAGAGTTGTTACCTATCTTTGAGCGCTATGAACAGATCGTGGAACAATATGTCTCTTATTTACGTCAAACTGCTCAGTCTTATCAGGATGCAGACAGCATGCTGAAACAACAGGCACAATCCATTGCATCCTGAACGAACCATAAAAGACCAGCAGTTGTATGACTTGCTTGAACAATGTCGCATTCTTTGTTGTTCCTTACCTGCAGGCAGTGAACGCATGCTGGTACTCATTTGCCTGGAAAATTTGATGAATATGATCATTTGAGATAGATGTATCTGGATACGACGATCTATGAAAGACTAGATACCTGTATACAGAAAGCGATTCAATATATCCAAAGCGGCACTTGTAAAATAGCATCTAAACAAGCAATTCAGGAAAAATTGACACAGCTTTCCTCGTATTGCAGATATCGTGCACAGTCTTTTCAACAGGCGGAACAACAGCTTATACAAAGGCAAGCCGTTTTACAGCTTACAAGTTTTGCACAATCAACCACTAACTATTTCGTAAAACCAGGGACGGGAAGAGTTCATAGAGTTGGGATGATTGGAATCGGCCTTGGAGGTTCTTACCGTTTTAGTGTTTTGCAAGCATGTATTTCTCAAAGTTTATCGATCGTTTCCTTATCTTTTCGCACGGACGTGCTGCAATTTGCGGTAAAAGGGGAGGCACACGCCACACTGTTGGATGAAGAGGGAAACGTGGATCCTCAGATTGTCGCTTATGCTGGCGTGTCTGCTGCTATAGCGCAAGCTTCCTTATGCGTGGAGAGTCAATTGCCTTTTATCAAGGCTTCCGCGCAGGTGAGTGGTTCTTTTGGCGTTGCTTATGGGGAAGTAAAAGCTGTCCTTTCCAAAGAGGAACAGGTGCTGAGATTCAAAGCGGGAGCGGCGGCTTTCGTGGGAGAAGCACAATGTGCTTTTGAGGTGTTCGGTGTGAAAGTGACACTGAGTGCAAGCGCGTCGTTAGGTTGTGCAGAAGTGGAACTCACCTATGAACATAAGAATAGAGAATGGGAATTTGGCAGCAAGCTCGGATTTATTGCAGGTCTTGGTTTTCGCGTGAAAGTAGAGTATTGATAATTGATCATGAAAGAATATTTACCGTTGGGCAGTGTTGTAACACTGAAAGAAGGAGACAAAAAATTGATGATCTGCGGTAGGATTCAACGTGAAGTCATCACTAAGAAAGTTTACGATTATTGTGCATGTCTATATCCGGAAGGCATGATTGATTCAAAATCGGTCTATCTGTTCAATCATGAAGATATTCAAAATATTTATTATGTCGGACTACAAGATAGCGAAGAATTTGCCTTTCGTCATCAGATGGAGAAAGCGTGGAAAAATCTGCAGATGCAATAGCGCAAAGAAGGAGATGGAAAACCATCTCCTTCTTTAATAATGTGTAGCTGTATAAGAAGCATCTTCGATACGAACGTCTTCTAGTTCAGGAAGTTCCTCTAATAATAAATCGCGAATTCCTCCATAAAAGGTATCATCTAATGCCATACATCCTACGCAAGCTCCATGGAAACGTACGTAAGCTATGTTTCCATCCATGTGATCCAGACTGACATCACCGCCATCTCGCTGGATATAAGGACGTATCTTTTCTAATACATTTTTTACTTTTTGTTCATTCATCGTTTTTCTCCTAAATTGCCAATAATGGCGCTAATAGAAAGGCGACGAGCAATCCTAAGATAATGCCGCCGATTGCTTCAACAAATTTATGGCCTAAAACATCTTTAATCTTTTCTTGATAAATCGGATCTGAAAAATTCACTTTCTGCATCTCTTCAATGTCGCTGATCAACTGTTTTGTCAGCTGGATGTTTTTTCCTGCATAATAACGGACATTCACCGCATCGTAAATGACGATGAGTGCTATGATGCAGGTGATAGCGAATAAAGCAGAATCAAATCCTTCTTGTAAGCCGATCGCAGTAGCTAGAGCAATCACGGTGGAGCTGTGCGAACTTGGAAATCCACCACATGAGATCACCTGATGAAGATCCCAACGGTTGCTGCGAAAATAATAGATGAACAGTTTGAGCACCTGTGCCGCTACGTTGGCGGATAAAGCTGCGATCAACGGATAAAAAGACGGGGAAATAGGCATACAATCACCTCGTTCTCTGTTTTTTTAGAATACGCTCCTTATTATATCACAAAAACGTAAAAAGATGTGATATAATATCTCGGGAGTTTGACAGTTAGAAAATAGCATGAATGTAAATATGTGCTTTATATAG
>CBCTZR010000060.1:0-13416 GCA_965151435.1 uncultured Merdibacter sp.
TGCGTGCTCAGTTATATTATCATCTCATCCTTTTCCTGTCAACAGGTTTTTGCAACATATTTTCATTTCTTCCATTTTTTTGTCTATTACGCCCCCTTTTTTTATTTTTATCCAAAAAAAATACCTCCGATAGAAAACGTATCTATTAAACAAAAAAATACCGCTATGCGGTATTATTTTCAAATGGTGCCCGAGGCCGGACTCGAACCGGCACGGTATCGCTACCGACGGATTTTGAGTCCGTTGCGTCTACCAGTTTCACCACTCGGGCATTGCTCGTATATAATAGCAGACTATTTTCCTTTTTGCAACACTTTTCTGCATTTTTTCTTTCTGATTGTTAAAAACCAAAACAATCCTTTTCACATTGAACCTCTTTTTCATCGATTAAATAACTATCGATCAAGAAAAAAAGGAAGATTACTTTTATCTTCCCATTTTCAAGAAAATCTGTTTATCTACGAATCTCCTGTGATTTCCTGCATCTGTGCTTCACTGATCTTATTCTCTCTGAGCATCGCTTCCAATACGATTTCCTGTTTTTCTTTAGCGTTTTCCAGATGATCGCTTAATTGAAAATTGTTCGGTGATTGTGGAATTCCCGCCAACAAGCTCGCTTCGTCCAACGTCAATTCTTTTGGTTCTTTCCCAAAATAACCCTGAGAAGCAGTCCGTATACCAATATATCCATCGCCATAGTTAATGACATTGAAATACAATTCTAGAATTTCATCTTTTTCGTAAGCCCCTTCTAATTCATAAGTCAGAAAAGCCTCCGTGATCTTACGCGTTATCGATGTATCATAAAACAGCACATATAAATTTTTACATAGTTGTTGCGAAATCGTGCTTCCTCCGCTAGGATCGCCGATGCCAAAGAGATTGCTCAAAACCGCACGGGCAACACCTGCGATATCCACACCATTATGCGAATAGAAATTCTTATCTTCTACGCTGATGGTCGCATCAATCAAATAGGGAGAGATCTCATCCAAAGATGTATAGTCTTCTCTCTTTTGTATCTCCTCAACCTGTTCTTGTAATGGATGCTCGCTGACTAACTCTTTATAAGCGCTATGTCCTTGATAAATCAATAATCCGCTACCGATGATTCCTATTAACAATACAACACAGACTATTCCTTTGATCAAACGTTTCATCCCATCACCATCTTTCTCAAACAAAGTATAGCATCTTCTTCTAATTTTACATGCAATCTTTTAAATTTGTAAGATTAAAGAAAAGATAAGCACAGAATACAAAACTGTGCTTATCGATTTGCGTTTACTGATTTCATGATTTGTTTGATTTGTGCTTCTGATGGTTTTCTTCCCATCTGCAAGAACATCGCACGAATCATTTTTTCATTGATCGGTGGGTTTTCTTTCAATTCTTTTTCAAACTTCTTTCTTGTAAAATAAAATCCTGCGAATGCACCTATTATCAATCCAATCAGTGTACATGCAATGGATAAACCTAAATCGAAACTCATTATGTAATCCTCCTAACACAAAAATATTTTACTATTATTTCTTCACATTGACAATACATAAATATAACAAAACTGACCATCCGTTTTCACATATCTTTCAAATAGCACTGACTAAAATCCAACGTGAATAACGACGTTTTAAAAAATCGAGCCAAGGATTTTCGCTGTCCTCTTCCAGTTCGATAGAATGTGGCTGAACCTGTAGCGTCCATCCGCCTTCCTTTGTAGTGGAGGGCAAGGTCAATTGATTTTCCTTACGAAAGAGATCTACTTGAAAGTAATAAGCAGCGTGAAGTTGCAGATCACATACATCAAACGCCGCAATCATCTCGCCCAATTCATCAAACGGAATGATTTTTTCGATCACATCCATATGTTCTTTCAGAAAAGGATAAAACTTTGGATGTATCAGATAGATCTTCATCAAAATCACCATCTGTAGCATAGCAGATTGAAGCATCTTCTTTTGTCGAAACATGTCGAATGCTCTGCGTTTTTTGATATTCTACCAAAAGGATCGAGCTTAAAATCAAAGCACCGCCGATCATCATAAAAAAAGTAATTTCTTCCTGTAATAGAAAAAAGGAAAAAATGCTCGCAAACAATGCCTCCATTGATAAGATCAACGATGCACTACTTGCACTTGTATACTTCTGTGCAGCAGTCTGTAATAAAAATGCCAAGCAAGTAGAGATAGCAATCAGATATAAGGCGCTTGCGATAGCCTGTCCTCCAATGACAACTGGCGGATTGCCAAACAGCATCGCGCTTAAGGTGGAAAGGACTGCCGCAACGATCATCTGCATCGCATTGATCACAAGAACATTTTCATTTTTGGTCGCCCAATCCAATGATATGATATGGCACGCAAAGAATATCGCGCAGATCAACGAATAACAATCCCCGATGGTAAACGAGATTTCCTTTCCTTTCAACGTCAGTAAGGCAATGCCAACCACACATAAAAATGAGGCAGCCCCTTGACGCAAGGTCGGTCTTTGACGAAAGATCATCCAATAAATATAGGGTACAAATATGACATTAGTTGTGGTTAAAAAAGCGTTCTTGCTTGCTGTTGTCGATTGTAAACCAAACGTCTGAAAAGCAAAAGCCAAAAACAGAAATACACCAGCGATTGATCCTTTCATTAACGTCCGATGTCCTACGCTTTTCAAACTGGAAAAAGCAATGAGCAACGATATCAACGCTGAACCGACAAAACGAATCATCAATACGTAAAACGGATCA
Organism: uncultured Merdibacter sp.; assembly: GCA_965151435.1. Classification (GTDB taxonomy): domain Bacteria; phylum Bacillota_I; class Bacilli_A; order Erysipelotrichales; family Erysipelotrichaceae; genus Merdibacter. Next base: position 2,741 of record CBCTZR010000060.1, read on the forward strand.
AAGCAATCCAAGGCTGCAGAAGTTGCTATAAAACCACCGCCCCAAATGATGGTCACAAACACCAACACCATGTTTGCTACACTTCTTTTCATCTTTGATTCCCCCTTTACGCCATGTTGTTTTATGATAGCACTCCTTCTGCCATTTTTCAACACGCAATATACGTTCAAAGGTTCGCCTCTATACCGATCTATGCTTATCCAGGAAGATGGTAAAAGCACACCGCTTTTCTCAATAAACAATTTAAATAAGAAAGTTCTTCCTTTTGATTGATGATACAGATGTGATAAAAAACACTTTCACAATGAAAGACGGCATGCACCGTCATTGTAAAAGGATCCCTGTAAAACATACACTGTTCATCAGGGATCAAATAGTGAAAGATCACACGCATCTCTTTAACTTCTGTAAAGATTACGATCAATGGATAGCTCCAAACCAACTGTAAATTCAACCACTGATTAAGCGAGCATCTCTTCGTCAATTTTACCTCTCCTGTCACATCGTATGCAGCTTCTAATAAAAAGCGCACTGCATAAAGTAACAGGCGCTCTATTCTCCTATTCGCAAACTAGCAAATCAAACATATCTTCATAGATATTCGTCAATTCGATAATTTCACTGTCATTCATCAGACGTTCATGTGCGTTGTGACTGCTTACCGTTCCTTCATGGGCAGCTATGACTTCCCCATTTTTAACAACGACGACAAAAGGGACGTACATTGTTTTTTCACCATCATCATTTTCAGAGAGGAAGTCATTTAAGTACGAATAGATCGTTTCACGAACATCACCTTGTAGCGTATAACTTTCGCCATCGAATGTTTCCGCATAACTGATCGTCAGACCTCGTACTTTAGCAACCTCATCCATGATCGGGATCGCTTCTGCACACCAAGGACAACCGACATAACCAAAATAGATCAAACCACTTTGTTTTTCTTCAAACATCGTAATGATCTCATCCATCGATTTTTTATAAAACACGTGTTCTTCGTCGTCAAGAGTACCATAAGCACTCATATCTGCACGCTCTCCTGATTCTTTCACCATATTTTCTGGACATCCTCCCTGATCTTGGGCAGAACAAGCGCACATCATCAAAGCAAGAAATACTACTACAAATTTTTTCATTATATCAACATCCTTTTTAAACTGATGGTATCAGTATAGCATATTTTATAAAATATTGCTTTTACATTTCATCATCAAATAGACTCATCTGTCCTTCAATGAAGTCTTCGTCAAATGAATCTTCGATCAATCCATCTTCTTCGTATGTTTGCTGTTCTATCACAGGTTCATAATCAATCCGTGGGAAAGGTTCATAAAAGCAGAAGTTTTCCGTGTGTTTCAACGGATTTGAAAACGTCGAATCACAGCTCATCAATGGGATATCCTTCATTGTCAGATAGGCATTTTCCTCTGCGAGCAACGTAAAAGAATCATTGAGATGCAAGCAACGAATAGAAGCGATGACGAATGGTTTATTCTTCATCCGTTTGCAGATTCGAACGCCTTTGGTCGGACGACCCAAAACTGGAATGTCGCTAATCTTGATACGCTTCATGGCACACTGATCACTGATCACCAACAACTGTGCCTGATCTTGATGATAGATACAAGCGGATACGACATGATCTTCTCCGAGATTCATCGCTTTTACACCTTTTGAACGGGTTGATGTTTCTGGTATGAGCGTAACCGGATATCTTGTGACAAAACCACTGTTTGAAGCAACCAAAATCTCATCATTATCATAAGCGAATAGACAAGCTGCGACACTGTCTCCCTCTTCCAGTTTGATGCTTGTCATCGTTTTATTCGTGCGAACCGTTTCAAAATCCTTCAATGCCGTCCGTTTGATCATCCCGAATTTAGTCAACAAGATGATTGAACCAGCTGTATCAAAACGAGTTAAGACAAAAGCTGCCATGATTTTTTCTTGCGATGTGATACGTATACGAGAACTGATGTGGCTCCCGATATCTTTCCATTTTGCATCTTCGAGTTCATAGATCGGCAAATATCCATAAGTTCCGCTCTGAGTAAAAAATAAAAGTGTATCCAAGGTATTTACTTCACGATATCCAATCAAACGATCACTTTCTTTACAGCCGCTGATCGTATCATTGGATGCATTATAAGAGCGAAGCGAAACACGTTTTGCATACCCATCTTTTGAAATCGTACACATCACCTGTTCACTTGCGACCATCTGTTTTTCATCGATAACTAGTTCTTCAATCTGTGACTCGATTTGCGTTCTCCGTGGTGTGTCAAACGTTTTCTTCACTTCTTTAAGTTCATCGATCATCACTCTGCGCAAGCGTTTTTGATCCACTAAAATCTCGTTGAGATCCTCAATATCATTCACCAATTGCATGTATTCTTCTTTTAAGAGAGTGATATCGGTATTGGATAAACGATATAAACGCATGGTAACGATTGCTTCTGCCTGCGCTTCGCTGAAATCAAAAGCTGACATGATCTTCATCTTTGAATCTGCTTTGTCTTTCGAAGCACGAATAAGTGCAATGATCTCATCTAAGATCGATACGGCTTTGATCAATCCCTCAAGCACATGACAGCGTTTTTCTTTTTTATCCAAATCAAACCGGCTACGTCGCAAAACGACATCTTGACGATGAGCGATAAACGCATCCAGCATTCCGGCAAGGCCAAGCTGAATTGGACATTTATTTACGATCGCAATCACGTTGTAATTATAGGAGATCTGCAGATCAGTATTTTTGTAGAGATAGTTCAGTATCGTTTGAGCGGACGCATCTTTTTTGATATCCACGACAATACGTAATCCATTACGATCTGACTCATCACGCACATCTAAGATTCCCTCAATTTTTTTATTCAATCGAATATCATCAATTTTTTTCACTAAGGAGCTCTTGATAACTTCATAAGGAATCTGTGAAACGATCAATTGCTGGATGGATTTCGTCTCCTCAATTGCGACCTTGCTACGTACGATCACACGACCTTTTCCAGTTTCAAACGCCTGGGTGATCCCTTCAATACCTTGTACGATTCCCCCAGTAGGAAAATCCGGTCCTTTGACAAACTGCATGAGCTGTGCCAGCTCACAGTTTGGGTGCTGAATACGATAGATTGCGGCATCCAGCACTTCCCCGAGATTATGCGGCGGAATATTCGTTGCATATCCTGCCGCAATTCCTGTAATGCCATTAACCAACAGATTGGGATAACGGGAAGGCAGTACTGTTGGCTCCATCTTTTCATCATCAAAATTGGGAGCCCATAGCACAGTATCCTTATCAATATCCACCAGCATGAAATCTGCAATTTTTGACAGTCGCGCTTCCGTGTAACGCATGGCCGCCGCTGGATCATCATCGATCGATCCGTTATTTCCCTGCATGTCGATCAGCGGATTGGTGATCTTCCAGTCTTGAGACATACGCACCATGGCATCATAAACGCTGGAATCTCCATGCGGATGATAATTGGCTATGACATTTCCCACCGTTTTTGCGGATTTTCGATAAGGCTTATCGTAAGTATTACCATCCTCATACATGGCATAGAGTATACGGCGCTGTACCGGTTTGAGACCATCCCTGGCGTCTGGTAACGCGCGATCTTGAATGATGTATTTTGAGTATCGACCAAAGCGATCACTCATGATATCTTCTAGTGGAGTGACGATCACATGTTGATTCTGTACAGATTCTTCTTTTTTCATCGTTTCTCCACCTCCTTGCCATAATCATCTTCTAATGTAAAAGACACGTTATTTTCAATCCACTCACGGCGCAGATCTGCTTTATCTCCCATCAAAACGGAAACACGCCGCTCTGCGCTGACCGCATCTTCAATCGTGACTTGAATCAAAGACCGCGTCTGCGGGTTCATCGTCGTATCCCAAAGTTGATCAGCATTCATTTCACCAAGACCTTTATAACGCTGTAATGTATACCCTTTGGGAAACGTTTTACGCAGCTGATTCAATTCCTCATCGCTCCAGGCATATTGAATCTGTTTTCCTTTTTGCATCTTATAAAGAGGCGGCAATGCGATATATAACATACCTTGATCGATAAGATCTCGCATATAGCGATAAAAAAATGTCAGAAGGAGCGTCTGGATATGCGCACCATCCGTATCAGCATCCGTCATGATGATCACCTTGTGATAATTAGAATCTTCTGCATGAAAATTCGCGCCGATGCCAGCCCCTAACGCATGGACAATCGTATTCAGCTCTTCATTTTTTTCAATATTTGCAATACTAGCTTTCTCCGTATTTAACACCTTTCCACGCAACGGTAAAATTGCTTGATATTTGGAATCTCGCCCTTGTTTTGCACTACCACCGGCAGAATCTCCCTCCACAAGATATAATTCCTTTCTGCGTGCATCTTTTGATTGCGCACTCGCAAGCTTTCCTGATAAGATTCGTTCACTTTTCCCTTTGCTCTTCCCTTTTCTTGCATCTTCCCTCGCCTTGCGAGCGGCTTCGCGCGCACTACTCGCTTTGATCATCTTACGCACCAAAGCAAAAGCAATCTCTTTATTTTCTTCTAAAAAGAAATTCAAATGTTCACTCGTGACGCTGTCTACTGCACTTTTTGCCTCGCTCGTTCCCAATTTTCCCTTCGTCTGTCCCTCAAATTGCAATAAATTTTCCGGAATAGAACATGACAAAACGATCGTCAACCCTTCACGCACATCGCTTCCTTCAAAATTCTTATCTTTTTCTTTCAATAAACCGTTTTTACGCGCAAATTCATTAAATGCTTTGGTAAATGCATTACGTACCCCACTTTCATGCGTTCCACCGTCTTTGGTTCGAACCATGTTGACAAAAGAAAAAATATTTTCTTGATACTCATCTGTGTACTGAAAAGCGCAATCGACCTTGATCTCATTGACCGTCCCACTAAAACTAACTGGCGGATGAAAAACATTTTTATCTTCATGAAGATATTCCAGAAACGCCTCTAATCCATTTTCGTAATGATATATTTCTTTCCTCTGTTCCTCTTTTCGATCATCGATGACGATCATTGTCAGCCCTTTCAGCAAGAAAGCATTTTCCTGTGCACGTTCACAGATGCTTGAAAAAGAAAAATGCGTTGTCGAAAAAATAGAAGAATCTGGCATAAATCGAACTTTTGAGCCACTTTTCGAACGCTTTCCAACCTTTCTCAGTGCACTGATCTTTTTTCCACCATCGCTGAAATCCATTTCGTAGACGTCTTTCCCATCACAAACAGTCACTCTGACCCATTTGCTTAAAGCGTTAACTACACTAGCACCAACACCATGTAGACCTCCACTTGTCTTATATCCTCCTTCACTGCTAAATTTACCACCTGCATGAAGGATCGTAAAAATAACCTGTAATGAAGAAACGCCACTTGCATGCATTCCCACCGGCATTCCACGGCCAAAATCTTCTACACTGACTGAACCATCTTTCTCCAAGGTAATGATTATCGTATCTCCATATCCATTCAAAGCTTCATCCATAGAATTATCCACGATCTCCCAGACCAGATGATGTAAACCTCGATAATCCGTTGATCCGATGTACATTCCAGGCCGTTTTCTTACAGCCTCTAAGCCTTCCAATATCTGAATACTGCTCGCATCATATTGCTTTTGCGCCATACAAGCACCTCTCTTTTCAAAATCAATCTACGATATTATATCAAAAAAAACTTTTTTTGTAGAATGATTTCATTTTCTTTTCAAAGTTCATCCTTTCAATTCCAACAAGCATCTTAGCAGAAATATGCAAATATGCAAAAGAGACGCTAAAATGGTAAACCCCTTTGCAAGCGAATGAAAGAATGTTAAAATAAGGACAGAATTTTTAAATTCAAACAAGGGGGGGGAATTTCAGTGAACGATTTATTTACACTGCCTACATTACTATGTCTAATCATCGGTTATCTATTAGGCTCAATACCTTTTGCCTTAGTTATTGGCAAAGTCTTTTATAAAACAGATGTGCGTCAATTTGGTAGCGGAAATCTTGGTGGAACAAACGCAGGACGTGTGTTAGGGGCAAAAGCTGGTGCTGCTGTAATCATCTGTGATGTTTTAAAAGTCGTGATTGCAATTGCTTTTAGTGCTCTTCTTGATCCAAGCATCTCCATATGGACCGGACTAGCAGCAGCAATCGGACATTGTTATCCGATCTTCGCACACTTTAAAGGTGGAAAAGCGGTTGCTACCATGTTTGGTTTTTTGCTTGCAACTAGTATCTTTACTTTTCAAAACGCTTGGTATCTCATCATTCCTTTCATCGTATTTATCATCTTATTATTTCTATTTAAGATGGTATCTCTTGCTAGCATGTTTGCTGCCATCACTTCCAGTATTTTTATTACCTATATGCAGTGGAACAACCCATCTATTTTCGTTGCTAGCTGGTTAATGACAATTTTGATCATCTATCGGCATCGAGCAAATATCAAAAAAATCCTACATGGGAACGAGAATAAAATATCTTGGCTATAACATTTGACAATTTATTTTAATGCTTTGATGACTTTTCGCGAAGGAGAGTCATCTTTTTTATGCGAGAAAAACATAAAGTGTACATATTCTGCCCAACAAAAAACTCTTCAAATCCAATTTCGTAATCTGAAGAGCATCATGATAAGACACTAAAGTTTTTCAGTGCTTTTATTTTTATAATTCTTGTGGAACTTGTCGTTTTTTTCGCTGCTTTTGAGAAATATGCGCTGGTGCTGCTTTCACCTGCAAATGCGAACCAAATTTTATTTTAGCCAACAGCAAACACATTCGATAGAAAACGCGCGATAAAAACGAATATTCGTATAAATCCAGATAAGGTAAACAATATTTATGTATATCTTTGCGCTTTACGAAAATGAGCATAGCATAGATCACCAAAAGATTCGTCATATAATAATTCTGTGCATTGCTGATCGCCACTTCTGGGAAAGATTGCTGCAACATCGCTTCTTGATATTCAAATGCAGATCGCATCATAAGCAGTGTTTCAATATCCATAAAAAATACACCTTTTGCATTCATAAAGCTACCTTTACGTTGCACATAATGATAAAACCGTTGTGGCATCGTAACGATAGTCTTTGCATTGAGAAATAATTTAAATACGGTACAAACATCTTCGAATATTCGCCAATTAGCTGAAAACTCTACATCATCAAAAACCTCTGCACGATAGAGCTTTCCCCATGGATAGTTATTTACCTTTGTATTTTTCAACAAGAGCTTTAATGCTTGTACCTGATCAAGAATCTGATAAGATGGAGCACGGCGGTTAAGAAAACCGAATCGAAATTCCATTCGATAAAAGCACTGAACGATATCCGCCTGTTCTTTCTCTATTACAGCCACCATAGATTCTACCATATCCGAATCAATGTAATCATCGCTGTCTACAAACAGATAATATGAACCTTGGGCACGTTGAATCCCGTAATTTCGTGCTGCACTAACTCCACCATTTTCTTTCTCATAATAATGAAAGCGCTGATCTTGTTCACAAAAGTGCTGACAGATCGATGCACTATCATCCGTTGATCCATCATTTACCAAAATGATTTCCAAAGGATCATATTGTTGCGCCGCCAACGATTGCAGACAACGTTCGATATAGTTTTCTACATTGTAAACAGGAACGATAATACTAACCAATCCTTGTTTCATGAACCGATTCCTCCTCAACCTTCCTCCTCTTTAAACAGAGGAAGCATTATGATCGCTTTAAATAGATCTCCATCAATTTCTACAAAAAAATCGCCATCCTGTGCTTTTGCAAAACTCCGTACGATTGCTAAACCTAGCCCGCTTCCTTCGCTAGTTCTCGATGCATCACCACGCACAAATCGCTCTAAGATCTCTCTTGCGTCAAAATGAATTTCATATGCGCTAATATTCTTTATGCAGACCCGAACCATCTGCTCATCTTTGGTGATAACAATATAGATTCGCGTATCTGCCATAGCATATTTTACACAGTTCCCTATTAAATTGTCAAAAATTCGATATATTTTCTCTGAATCTCCATATATTCTTTTGGATTCTTCCAGACCTTCATAACGTATTTGCAATCCTTTTGCAGATAAATCGCATTCACGTTCCAAGACAACCTGTTGAATTAGATCTGATATTACAATTGCCTCTTTATTTAATATCAGATTACCGCTATCCGCTCGGCTAACATCCAACAAATCTTCGATCAAAGTAGTCAAACGTTCTACTCCAAAAGTAATCTTCTCCAGATACAATCGCTGATCTTCATTTAAGTTATCCTGTTTCAGAAGATCAACATATCCACGCAGGCTAGTTAAAGGTGTTTTTAGATCATGTGAAACATTTGTAATCAATTCAGTTTTCATGCGTTGAGAACGCACTTCATCTTCTACAGCTTTTTCAAACATCTGCTGACTATTATTTACTTTTTCTTTCAAGGATGAAAAGAACATACATTGTTCTGTGATTGGACTCATATTTGACAAACTTTCTATCATTTGTTTATATTCTTTATTTATCTGCTTGTAAGCGTTCATGAATACAGTCAGCAAAAACGCCACCACACAACTGATAGGGATAATGGATAAAAAATACGTACTCAACAAAAGAATGCAAAACACTAATATACTAAGGGAAGCAAGCGACAAAGCAATAACACTCCAAATACTTTTCTTCTCCTTAAACTTGTAAAATACACGTGCAAAGATCGAATATCGGCACAAAAAAACTATACAATTCTCTTGGCGATAACTATAACAAGCAAGCAATAGATTCACATAACTATATGCCAATAGGATACCGTAGGAAAAAAGAGCAAGTAAATCTTTGAATGAAAAAATAATGAAAAACGATGATTGTGTATTAATTAACAGGATCCATAAAAAAATGAACATAGACACCTGTAAAAACAAAGGAACGTTTCTACCAATACAGAAAATCTTTTTTTTCAACAGATCGCAGGAATGAGAAAACAGTGCGATTCCGATTAAGGCGAGGACTGGATATAACATAAAAAGGTAGAGAGAATACCATCCTTGATATTTTTCATAAATCGTTTGTTTGATTGTCTCCATGTAGATAGAACTATCATCAATAAAGATCTCATAAGTCACATTGGCAGGCAATGGACGTCGCAGGTTTTCAAATAATTCCTCTTTGATGATCGTCTGTTGCTGCGAATCAAGAATACCGTAAGATTCAAAAGCGATAGACTGTGTTATCTCATCATAGATCATATACAGAGCATCCATTCCTTGTGGAATTGCCCATTCAGTATCTGAAGATACCCTCTTGCCATTTACTTCATAAACCGCTTCTCCTTGCTCATTGAATCGAGCATGCAAAGTGAGAGCAGCTTTCTCATCATACGTTTCATAATTGCTGCTGATCACTTGTCCGTTTTCATCCAATATACGATAGTAAAAGTATTCGCTCGGGTCTTCATTTATCCTCATACATCGCTGATCGATCTTATTTTTAAGCGCTTCTTTCATGACATCGGGTATTTGTGCATCTGGATCTAAAATAGCAGAAAAATCACGACCGCTTGCCGTATAATATAACATCAAATAGTTTTCTTGAAAGACAACTGGCAATTGTTCGTTTTCGGCTATATCCATCGTATGAACCTCTTGATCGGCTGCTATTAAAAACAAAAAAGAGCCACTGATTCCTAAAACAACAAACAAAAGAAACACAATCAATTTCTTGTCAAACAAACTTTGCATAGTCTTAGTCCTTTACTTTTCAATCTTATATCCAATGCCCCACACAACCTTTAAATATTGAGGTTTCTTCGGGTTCACTTCAATCTTCTCACGCAAGTTACGGACATGAACCATAACGGTTTCTGTATTAATGGCCTCTTCGCCCCATACCTGTTCATAGATTTGCTGTGCACTAAACACTTGTCCAGGAAATCGAATCAACAATTCTAATATTCGAAACTCAAGAGGTGTCAGATGTATTTTGATACCATCCACTAAGACCTCTTTTGTTCGCGTATTCAGCTCTAACCCTCTTACTTGATAGATACCACTTTCTTTAACTGCTTCTTTATGGATATAGCGATGATAGCGCCGCAACTGCGCCTTCACTCGCGCGATCAATTCCATTGGAACAAAAGGTTTACTGACATAATCATCTGCACCGACGTTTAGTCCCGTGATCTTATCAATATCTTCCGTTTTTGCAGAAAGCATAATGATCGGAAAATCAAATTGTTCTCTTACCTTCATCACAAACGTAATCCCGTCCATTTTTGGCATCATGACATCAACTATCGCCAAATCCACATTATAGGAACCACAGATCTGTAATGCCATAGTTCCATCAAAAGCTTTTAAAACTTCATATCCTTGGTTTTTCATATAGATTTCAAGCACCTGTGAGATCTCTTGATCATCTTCTACAATTAATATCCGCTCTTTCATCATTTATCACCTTTAGTAACATTTTATAAAATAAAATTAAAAATAACTATGATAAAATTCAAAAGATTTTCCAAAAATTCAAAAGATTTTCCAAAGAACCCGTATTCTTTCATTCTTTCGTCATACATTATAACAGGATCTTACCATTCTTCTATCCTTTCTCTTCACATGTCAATCAAAAATGAAAATGTCTCAAAAAAAGTGAAACATTAGCACCGATTTT
>CBCTZR010000061.1:0-13329 GCA_965151435.1 uncultured Merdibacter sp.
CAAATTAAGGATGGTTACTTTTTTTGTACCACCTCCGTCATTTCATATTGTCTATTAAAATAGGTATAATGGTCACATCGAAGAAAAGGAGCAAAAGACAATGGTACATATTGGGAATGATTGGGATGACTTATTGAAAGAAGAGTTTGAAAAAGAGTATTATTTAAAACTTCGGCAGTTTCTCGCTTATGAATATAAGCATACGATCGTTTATCCTGATATGTATGACATCTTTAATGCATTGAAATATACCCCTTTTCATAAAGTCAAAGTTGTTTTATTAGGGCAAGATCCCTATCATGGGAAAGGACAGGCACATGGGCTGTGTTTCTCTGTACAAAAAGGAGTCACACCTCCTCCATCTTTACAAAACATCTATCAGGAATTACATCGTGATGTCAATTTTCGAATTCCTGCTCATGGCAATTTGATTCCCTGGACAAAGCAAGGCGTGCTTTTACTGAACACGGTCTTGACGGTACGTGCCAACCAACCCAATTCTCACGCACACAAAGGATGGGAGATATTAACAGATCGAATCATTTCTTTATTGGATCAAAAAGAGGAACCATTGGTCTTCCTATTATGGGGAAAAAACGCAAAAAGCAAACAATCTCTGCTACAGAATCCCAACCATCTCATCTTATCAACTTCACACCCCAGCCCTTATTCCGTTCACTACGGTTTTGAAGGGTGTGCGCATTTTTCAAAAACCAATGCTTTTCTACAAGCGCATCACATGGCGCCAATCGATTGGCAGTTACCTTTAACGATATGAAAAAAGCGTTTCTAGAACGCTTTTTTATCGCTTTGTCAACGCATCGATCTGTTCTTTTCGCTCTGTGAGTTCCATCCAGCGATCCATCTTTTGTTTTAAGGTGCATTGCAGCTCTTCTCTTTGTTTTGCCAATTGATCCAATTGTTGAAAATCCGTGATCGTCGCCATCTGTAAATCGATCTGTGCAATTTCTTGTTCCAGATGATCGATCGTTTCTTCCATGTTGTTTAGTTCCTGTTTTTCCTTGCTGGACATTTTAGGAATCCTGATCGTTTGAACGGCTTCTTTCTTTACCGATGATGAATTAGGAACGAATAAGTTTTCCTGATTCGCACTGTATCCACCATTGCGATGAAGGATCGTACCCTCTTCAAATATGAAGAGAGAATCACAGATTCGATCAAGAAAATAACGATCGTGAGACACTGTGATCAAAATGCCGGAAAAGCTATCCAAATAATCCTCTAAAATTGCTAAAGTCGTGATATCAAGATCATTGGTCGGTTCATCCAGCAACAAAACATTGGGAGCCTTCATGAGCACTTTTAACAGATACAATCTTCTTTTCTCTCCGCCGGAAAGAAATTTGATTGGCAGATACTGCATGGAACGATCGAAGAGAAAACGCTCCAGCATCTGCGATGCATTTAAGACCTCTTCCCCGGTATGAATCTCATCCTGTTCCTTTTTGATATAGTCAATGACACGTTGCTCTGGGTCCATCTCTTCATGTCCCTGGTGAAAATAAGCGATACGGACCGTTTCTCCATAGACCATGTTCCCTTCATCTGGTTTGATCTCACCTGAAAGGATCTTCAAAAAGGTCGTCTTTCCACAACCATTTGCTCCAATGATCCCAATGCGGTCATGACGTTTAAACATATATGAGAACTGCGAAAACAACTGTCGCTCTCCATAATGTTTTCCAATCTTTTCACAGGCGATCGTCTTTTTTCCCAATCGTGACTGTCCAAATGACAAGTCGATCTTCTCCTGTACTTCTTCATAGCTTTGTTCACTGAGTTTCTCAAAACGTTCCAAACGGGATCGACTTTTCGTCGTGCGTGCCTGTACGCCAGCGCGTACCCATTCGAGTTCTTTCTTTAAGAAACGCTGCCGTTTTGCTTCCTGACTGCGTTGCAGAGCCAGTCTTTTTTCTTTTTCTTCAATATAGGTTGAATAATTCGCTTCATATACATAGAGTTTTCCTTGTGACAATTCAAACATCCGTTTACAGATTCGCTCCATAAAATAACGATCATGTGTCACCATCAGCACTGCACACGTACAGCGCTGTAAATACTGTTCTAACCATGTGATCATCTGCACATCCAGATGATTGGTCGGTTCATCAAGGATCAGCAGATCACAAGGCTTTAAAAGTGCCTTCGCCAAAGCAACTCGTTTCTTTTGTCCACCTGAAAGTGTCTTGCAGCGCTGATTGAGATCTTTCATCCCTAAGCGCGTCAAGATATTTTTTGCCTCATATTCGGCGCTTTCTTTACTGCTCGCTAACACTTCTTTTAAAATGGTCGCTTCCTGTGCGAGTGAGGGATCTTGTTCCAGCACAGCTACTCGTAAATCTTTCTTGCGAAGAATAGTTCCCTCACAGTTCTCTTGTCCGCTCAGGATCTTTAATAAAGTCGTTTTCCCTGTTCCATTGATTCCGACGAGTGCGATCTTATCACGTTCTTCAATTGAAAAACTAATATCGTCCAAGATAGATTTCAATGCATAGTTCTTGGATACGTGTTCTACACTGATCAGCATAATTTCACCTGCTCATTCATCCGCATTCCTTTTGGATAGCGATTTTTGATCCAATTACCGTCTCCTTTACCAAATCCCAACGGGAAACCTTTGTAGCGCATACAAACAAAGCCACGCTGAGCAGCGGCAATCGGATGACCTTTTAAGAATTGTTCACATTCTTCCAGCGTCATCTCATACGAATGTTTTAATGATGGCTGGTGCATTGAAGCCATATAGAAATGCTGATGCGGTTCAAATCGTTTTTTGATGATCTCTCCACATAAAACTCCCTGTCGTAAGACGTTTAGCTTTCCAAGGAAAAGGAAGGATTGTTTACGCGCATAGACCTTTCCGTTTTGTTCGATCAAGGATGGATCTTGTGTCATTAGCTGTTCATTGAAGAAAGTGATCGCGCAGGGATCGACGAGCGTTTTGCGCTGTTCTTTGATCTTTCTTCTCTCCTCCATCCCATCTTTTTGCATCTTTGCAATGAAATGACCTTCTCCTCCATCCATCGGAAAGATTCTTCGCACTTTATTCTCATCAATGCCGCACCGTGCAAAACCACTTCTGCCAAATGACACGCCACAATCCACTAACTTCATATCGCTAAATTCCGCTAAAAAAGAAGCAATCGTCTCTTCATTTTCTTCTTTTGCATAAGTACAGGTAGAATAGACCAAGATCCCTCCCGGCCGCAGTGTTTCATAAGCACTGCGTAAGATCTCCCGTTGGCGCATAGCGCAGGAACGCACGTGTTCTTCACTCCAGTCATCCATTGCCTGCTCGTGTTTTTTGAACATCCCTTCTCCGCTACAAGGAGCATCCACCAACACCTTATCGAAACAACCCGGCAATGCTTTGGCAATTTTATCCGGTCGTTCATTTGTGATCGCATATTCGCTGAATCCTAACCGTTCCATATTGGACAACAAGATCTTTGCACGCTTAAATTCGATCTCATTGCTCAACAGGAAACCCGTATTCTTTAATTTCGAAGCGATCTGCGTGCTTTTTCCTCCCGGTGCAGCACATAGATCCAGTATCCATTCTCCCAAATGGACATCCAATACTTCTACTGCACTGCTTGCACTTGGCTCTTGCAGATAAAAAACACCGGAAAGATGAAAAGGATGATTACCGATGTGCTCCTCCTGTATATAAAAAGACTGCGGACAGATCGCACTTGGCTGACACGTCCAAGGAGATAGGGACAAAAACTGCTCAACGCTGCATCGCGTTTCATTTACACGTAAACCACGAAAGCGCGGTTGTTGCAAGGATTGCACATAGGCATCATATTCCTCTTGAAGATATTCTCTCATTCGATTCAAAAATGCTTCTTTCATCGTCCATCTCCTCTCCATAAAAGAACAGGGTCTAATTGCCCCGTTCCTCTTCCTGTCTCTCTTTCGCTAAATGAATCATCTTTTTAGCAACCATTCGTGAACTAAATGCCAATGTGATCAAACGAATGGACACATTGTCACTGTGAAAGCTCATTAAGTATTCACTCACTTTACCTTCTTGTTTTTCCAGCACTTGCGTCCCAATGATCTGTAAAGCATTTTCCTGTTCATCACAAAACATATCGAAAGCACCTTTTGGTCCCATCTTCATCACCAAAAAATCGATACCGTCCTTTACCTGCGAAATTGTCAAAACCTGTTTAATCAACGTGATGGCTATCAGATAAGCCATGTGTTCACGATTGTAACGCTTCTTTACTGGTTTTGGAATCAATTCCATCTTAACATAGTTATTGATCATCGAATTTGTGATGATCACATCATCTTCATCAAAGAGATCTTTAAGATATTGTTTTACCAAAGTGATCAATTGATCCATGTATATATCAAACGTAGGAAGATCCTTCCACCTTGGCAAACGATAAGCAATCATCTGTTGGCAAAACTCCTTCAGTTTTTCATTATCCATTGCTATAAAGACCTCCTTTATTTATCATTTCGTTTTTAATATTATATTATCATACGTGATATTCGTCAATGATCGTTTATATTACTAATATATCCCTAAAACTTTCAATGATAGAACAAAGCACCGTTTCCGGTGCTTCTATTTTAAATAACCAGTAAAACGCCTTCTGTGAACATCTTTGTTCAATCAAGCTTCAGGATTCGTCCAAACGCTCTGTTTACGATATTCACTAGGGCTGCTTCCATAATATTTACGAAACATCTTATTAAAGTATAACTGATCCTGTATACCGACCTGCATTGCAACATCACGAATCTTTAAATCAGTATTCTCCAAAAGAAAGGCTGCTTTTTTCATTCGCTGTTCATGTACGTAAGATACGATGCTCTGCCCTTTTGCCTTTTTAAACAAACGTCCTGCATACGTTTCATTGATCCCAACCTCCTTTGCAATCAAAGGCAATGAGATCTTTTGATCAAGATGATGCTCAATATAGAGAAGTATCTGTTCTACATAATCAGTTTTCTTTTCTTCTTTTACCTGTAATAAAGCAATCGCGCTAAAGATTCGGTAAAGCTCATAACGCATAAAACTCATGCTTTCACATTCCCATACCCCTTGTTCGTAATTCTGCAATTGCTCTTCTTCTAACTGTTTGACAAAATGTCCTTCTCTTAACACCTTATGAATCAATTTGATCATATAACGCTTGACATCATCCGGATCGACCATCTGTTTCAACATGGTTTCCAAGATGGTTTCGATTGCAAGTTGCAGACGCTCACGATCACCTAATACGTGCAGGATCGTCTCCTCAAGTTCCGGTTGTATTTCGATAAAATGCCGATAGCGTTTTTGATCTTCCACATTTAATACACAAAAATCATTTTCATAAAATTTGTGTCGATGATAATCGATCACCTGATGATAACATGGTAAAAAATCCTGAATACCATGTCCTATGGAAGAAATGGTCATCGAAAAGGTATAGTGAATGCGATTGACCATGCGAGAGAGAAGACCATGGCATTTTTCCATCAATACTTCCTTTTTCATCGGTCGTATGATAATTAATCCTGAATGCTTTTTCGTAAAGATTACATGATGTTCCACAAAGACATTGACTTCAATCACATCTAGTAAATCGTCTTGCAATTGTTCCCGCTGTTGGATTCTCTGTTGAAACAACTCGATAAAGCTCGCATCGTATGGATATTCTTTTGTTTCATAATTACGCAAGTTGCGATTGATATGTCGTACATTGTCCATACGGAAATAAACGAGCTGCCACTCACCGTATAATAGAGGATATTTCTCTCTTTTTAAATAAGAAAGTAACTCTCGTTCATCCACTTTTTGTCCGTCACGAATCAATCCCAACATCTTGCATAACTGATTATTGTCCGTTGTCTCATCCGTTTTGATATGCAGACACGCCCGCTGCAATGCTTCTGCCAATCCGATATAGCGCAGATCCTGCCGTTTCAAAAAGTCATTCGCTCCATTCATGAACGCTTGCCGCACCGTATAAAAGTCCGTTTGATCACTGATCACGATAATTTGACAAAGAGGATTTAAAGATTTGATAATCTTGATCAGCGAAAGGCCTTCGTCAACGTTTCCATTAAAATCTAACGATGTGATCACCAATTTATACTGATATTCGCCATAATAAGCAATAGCGCGATCAGCTTGATTTGTCACAGTTGCAATCTGAAACTGAAAATCTTCCCAATGAAGCATCTTCTCATAATTCAGCGCATGTGTTTTTTTATCTACGATCAACACTTCATTTAACATTTTCAAGGTTCCACCTCATTTTCTTATACGCTTACACCTTACCATATCCGTTGAAAAGAAACTAGCAAAAATATATGAATTATCATTAGACGATTCATATATTTTTTACTAATGCGCTCTTGGTATCCTCACACCAATGTAAGAAAGATCAACGCTGTTTACGCATTTTTTTCATCCAGACAGCCAAACCAGCGGTCGCCAAGAAAGCAGCACTCCAGAATCCCACTTCATTGCTTTGTGCCGTTTCCACCTCTTGTTTATCCTCTGGTTTATCTTCTTCTATCTTCTGAGAATCGCCGTCGGTTTCTTCTTTTACATAGCTTGGATCCTTTGCGCCACAAATCTTGCAAACACCATCTTCATATGCATGTCCTAACGGTTGGAGCACTTCTTGTGAAACGAGAATCTTTCCACAACGTGCACAGTGAGTACCTTCCGTTTTTCCTTCTTTCTCGCAAGTAGGTTCCTGTGCAGGGTCCTTGACAATTTCATGTCCGACCGTAGCCGTGATCGTCGTACTATGACCAAACGAATCAGTAGCGACGATGACATGTTTTCCATTTTTCAAGATAAAGGAATGCTCCTCATCCAAGGTAATCGTTTCATTGTCTACCATAACTGATTTTAAATGTTCATCCAATACGGTGACCGTTTGTTCCTCACAATAACTTTCGCCATCTTTGACGCCAAGAATCTGTGGCGCTTCATCATCGACCAATTCAAATGCTGCTGTGATTGTCACATCTTCTGCCGGCATTTTAAATTGATTTTGACTGATGGATTTACCGTTTACCTTCAGACTTCCCTCTTTTAATTGATAACCATCTTCAGGGATAACGGTTAAATTGACAACTTCATCCACAGATGCGATCATTTTATCCGCTTTGATCTGTCCATGTTGCATTTGTGCAATCGCTATGTCGTATTGTTCACTGCCTGCTTCAATTTCTATCGTTACACGACTATAAGTATTCTTACCGGCATCCGTACTTTCATAGCTTTCACAGATACCAGGTAAAACAGCGATATAATTTACAGTCGTCGTCTCTTTGATCTTGATCGGTCCGGTATACAGTTTCGTGCTTCCATTTGGTTTGTATTGATTGACCGTCGGAATCGTTCCATCCGTCGTATAGTAAATCTTATAGAAATCGGTTCTTCCCTCCACTTCATAGAAACGCTGATTTGACTCAGGCACAGACAGTTCCAGATATTGTGTTCCTTTATACGTACCGGATTTCAAACTAGCCTGTGGATGCATGCTCACCTGTGGTGTGATCGGAATCACCGTATAGATAAAGTCAGCTACCGCACTCTTTTGATCACCTACATAAGCAACTGCTTTTAAATTCGTACTTTCCTCAATGCGAATTGGCGTACCTTCATATTTTTTAGAAGCTTTTGTCGGTGTCGTTCCATCTAACGTATAATAGATCTCTGCATTCGAATCAAGCGTGTATAATTCAATATCTCTATATTTTGCACTGCTGCCGGAAGCATGATTGCTCAAAGGTGCTATTAATTCATTCTTGCCTTTTTCTTTAAAAGTAATATGATACGTCTTTGCTACTGAAAGATCACTGGATTGCACATAAATCGTAGAAGTTCCCGGTAAACTCGTTGTATTCGTAATATCGATGATTGCCCATTCGCTATTTGCTTCTGCGCTGATCGTCGGTACTTCACTCGTTCCTTCTGGCAGTTCAATCGTATAATCCCTCTGATTTGGATCAAAATCTTGAAGCGGTTTTCCATCTACGGAAATGGACGCTAACGTCACATCTGGTGTTTCGATCTCATCAAATGCATCGATTCCCGCTTCTTTCATATCCGCTACGATTTCTTCAATTTGAGCGGTTTCCGCTTTCGTATTAGGTGTATAGTAGATCCAATCGATATCTTCCCAATATGTACGCTCTCCCTGTACATTTTTATCTTGTCCTCCGGCAATAAACCACAAGTTAAATGCAATGGATTGCGGGCCGACCACATCATCCTTGTTCGCATGGGAAGCTTTCTTCACACCGTCAATGTAATAGGTCGTACGTCCATCCTCATCAATTTGAATCGTCAAGATCGACCATTTGCCATCCAGGCTCTTTTGTTCATGATTGCTCGTCGTCACTTGTTTTCTCTGTGCTTCGCTGGAAGACTCCAACGCATAAGAATTCCAGGTCGTAAACCACATCGTCTTTTCTGGTCCGCCCCATCCGCCGTTGAACAGATATTCAAAATCACTTTCATGGTATGGTTCCCAAGTAGGCGCTTGAATTCGGTTGATAGTAAAGAATGTAGACAATGCTTGATCCTGTGCATTCCACGCACCGGTTCCTTTTGTTCCCTCGGCTTCCATCACATCATCATACAACCATACTTTTGCCACATAAACACCAGGACCGAATTTTTCTTCATAATAGCGAATTTGTGATTGACTCGTATTTTCACCACCCGTGCCATCTGTTTTTGCCTTCAGACGAACGATCGTATTACCAGGATCCTCACTATCCTCGATCAGTTCCACGTTCTCTGCGCTCCAATACCAGCTGCGATCGCCAGGTCTTCTTCCTGTACCTTCCTGAACATCCCAGTTTCCTTCTTTCTCGAGCTCTTCTGCATCCGCATAAGAGAAATCATCAAAGAACACATCTTCTAATGGATTCAGTTGAATTGTGTATGCTTGCATTGTTTTTCCATCTGGTGCCGTCACTTCAATGATCGTCGTACCTGGGATTGCCGTCGCATTCTTTATATTAACATTTGCCTGATCCTGCGTTGCTGTTGCACGAATCACTGGAATTTGATCGTCAACGATCGTTAACTCGTAGTTTAATTGATCCACAGAGAAATCTTCGAGCAATTCATCATCCACATAGATTTCTTTCAAACTGGCATCCTGTGTCGGTGCTACCGTTACATTCACTTCACAAGCAGCGCTGAATTTTCCCTTTTCGGATTGTGCAGTAATGGTGGCAGTTCCTAAACGAGTTCCCGCAGTCACGTTTCCATTCTCATCAACTGAAGCGATCTCCGGATTACTGCTTTGCCATTTCACATCGGAAACAGCATTCAATGGGAAGATCTTTGCCTCTAATTGTTCACTTGTACCGCTTTCCAGCGTCAATTGTTTCTTGTTTAAAGCAATTCCAGTAACAGCCGGTTGAATCTCTGTAATAGAAACGTCATCGTAATAAGCAGTTGCTCCAGTGGTAGACCATATATCTCCCATCTGCAAAGCTCCGATCGAAGTAACCTCACTTGTCTCATAGACTTTGACATCATCAATATAGAAAACAGCGCCATTTCCTGATGTCAGATCAAACGTAAACTGATGCCATCCCTTCGTACGTTGGATCTGGGATGGTGTATAGCCGTTTCCTGGAGTCCTGATACTATAATTTGAACTACCACCTTGCGTACCAATACCAGTGATTGCTGGTTGTTCATTTGCATTTTCAAATGGTGCCCAAACATTGACCTGTTGATAGCTTTCTTTGCCAAATTCACCCATCGTATCATAGAACCAAACGCTCATTTTACCATTGATTGGCTGATCAAACTTTTTAAAGATCCATGATTTCTTATCTTCGATTCCTCTTGTGACAAAGCTTTGTGTACCATCATGTGCTTGTTCACTCGAGATTTCCGTATAAGTACCGCGACTGTCCAACGTCTCCCACAAATCCATCGGATTGCTTTCTTCAAATGACGTTTTCCATTCGCTTTCTATTTCAGCAGCTTCAACAAACGTGATCTGATACTGTTGCGTTGTCTCTCCATCTGCTGCCGTGACATCGATGAATGCCTTAGGATTCTCTTCACTAGCTTGTGTGACATGAACCTTTGCTTTTTCATTATTTGCCTGTGCCGTTATCGTTGGCACCTTCGTCAGATCGCTGATCATATACGTATACTCCAACTGATCAGAAGAGAAACCAGGAAGATCATAATCATCGACCTGGATCATCGCCAATCCAGCGTCATGTTTTTCTTCCGCTTCCTGTTCCCAGTCAACGATGGTCATATTTTCTAAAGTGACATTATCAAAATAGGTTTCTCCACCGTTTCCCCATTTATCACCGATCTGGATATTTTGAAAAGAAGTGACCAGATCGCTGGCAGGAATCGAACTTACGTCGATTGCTTGTCCATCAATGGATAGAGAAGTACCTTCTTCCGTGCATTCCAGAACAAACGTGTGCCATCCTTTTGTACGCGGAATGCCTGTATCCATATATCTTCCATCGTCTGCGATCCTTGCGACATAATGATCGTTGCTCCAGCCGCTCGTACCAGTATTCTGATTGATACCTAATCCAATCGTAAATGGCTTACCATCATTATTATCGTTTGCCATTCCCGTAAGGTTTACTTGTGCCATTCTTCCCGTCTGATTCGTTCCGTCATCATAAAACTCCACACTGACTTTTCCACGAATTAAAGACGAGAAAGTATGTTCAATAAACGACTTATTTGTTCCATCAGTGTAAAAACAGTATCCCTTTCCGTTTTGTGCATCCGTAGTTTCTGGATCTTTCGCCCGTTTCATCATAGTAGAGGTTTCGACTTGATGATGCCAGATCTGTGTATCGATCGTCTCTTCTTCCAAGTCTCCAAAATCTTCATAAAATGCATATTCTGTGGATACATCAAAGGTACCAACACCATCTGGGAACAAACATTGATCTGCCTTGATCAAAAGCACTTCTTGACTCGTACTTAACAGCATCATGGCAGCTAGTCCTATTTTAAATAACTTGTGTGACATATTGCTCCTCCATTCTTTTAAGCCTTTGTATTTGAAAGTGACTGTAATTTCCCCGTGTAATCCTTATCATCCTGTATGATTTGTGATTGTTTGCATTGATGATCCTCCTTTCCTCCCTATACTCTCTTACACTTTCATTTAAACAGGACCGTGTATACAGCACAAGCACTGACATTAGTACAATTACAACTTGTTATCAATTTATCGTATTATTACTAATAAAATTATGTATCTTATTGTCACAATCCGATTTATCCATACGATTTGTAACGAAAGTCCATGTAAAAAAAAGATCCCTCGTTTGAAGGCATCTCATAATTTGTGTTCAAATTACGAGGTTTGCTTCATCCGAGGAATCCTTACTCTTTCTTATTCGAATGCTTCTTTTCCTTTGACAAATGTCATTTCAACAGAATAATCATCATTCAATACGACGATATCTGCATCACATCCAACACGGATAGCACCTTTGCGATCATCGATGCCCAACAGACGAGCTGGGTTCAACGTACAGGAATTGATCGCATAGTCCCAAGGAACCATTGCTTTTTCTACCAACACTTTCAATCCTTCATTCACTTTCAGTGTTGATCCTGCCAAACCTTTCGTAGATGTCAGATGTGCACTTCCATCTTCGTATAATTCAATTTCATTACCGCCAAACAATACCTTCGTACCGACCGGCAATCCTTTAACCATCAATGCATCTGTGATCATGATCGTATAATCACGTCCTTTTGCCATAAACAGATTATTTAAAGAATTAACATTGGAATGGTTTCCATCGCAGATCACTTCTCCATAGGTATCACGGAAACGCATCGCTGCACCAACCAAACCAGGGTTACGATGATGGAATGGAGTCATACCGTTGAAGATATGCGTCATGCTGCGTGCTCCATTCGCAATGGCCATCTGTGCCTGTTCAAATGTAGCGCCAGAATGCCCGATGCTGACGATCACACCATGCTGTGCCAAATAACGAGTCAATTCAAAATCATCATCATGCTCGGTAGCCATCGTAATGATCTTGATCAAACCTTTTGCTGCTTTTTGGTAACGTTCAAACTGTTCGATCGTACCTTTTACACAATATTGTTCCGGCTGAGCTCCTTTATATTTTTGATCCAAATATGGTCCTTCAAAATGAATACCGAGGATCTCTGCACCTTCATAGCCTTCATCAACCACTTTTGCGACGTTTGCTACAGCTTTTGTCAGTACTTCTTCACTCTGTGTAATCGTGGTTGGTAAAATTCCGGTAACACCCTCATGCGGAATGTTCTTCATCCAGTTACGCAGGCCTTCTTCTTCTGCATCGTTTGTATCAAAGCCGTAAGCGCCGTGCGTATGAATATCGATAAAACCTGGAACAATTCGTTTTTCCCCATAGTCTTTATCTGCTGTTTTCTGTCCATAAGGTAAAATTGCCGCAATCTTTCCATCTTCTACTTCGATCTGTGCCTCCAGCCAATTGCCAAGGACCCAAACCTTTTTACTTTGAATTATCATATCCTATTTCCTCCTGTACTAAAGATAACTGATCTTCATTTTCATTATACTCCGTTTTCAGATAGAAACCAAAGGGAACGCTTTCTTTTCATCAATTTATGCAAACATCTTATCAAAAAACTACATGAAAAAATCATTTCAAACGCAAGAGCAATTCATCTAATTGCTTAGCTGCCTCATAAGCACCTATTTGTGTATTAGCTTCCACCCATTTTTCAAGAAAACCTAAAACACCTAAGGCAATAAAAGCAATGTGCAGCGAATCACATTCCTTTAAATGATCTTGAAGATAATGGTACATTCCTTCTATATAGATGTGATTTTCGCAAAGAGTGATATTCTGATAATATGCCAAATCCTTTTTCAGCCATTCAAAAAAGAAAAAAGAAAACGGAAGGAGCTTTGCCTGTAGAGGATCTTTCTGATAGACAGCTGCCATCTCTAGCAATTCTTCCCAACACTGCCGATCCAACGCTTCTTTCGCCTCCTCCATTGATGCGAAATGCAGATAAAATGTCGTACGGGTAATCCCTAGCTGCGCACAACTCTCTTTGATCGACGGTATTCGTTTCTGCTGTATGAGCGTGTCATGTACGTAGTGCAAGATGCGCTGATGTGTTTCGATAGAACACTGATAAATTGCCATATATCTTATCCTTCCTTTTTGTGTATTATAACGAAGGCAACAGAAAATGACAATGCTAAACAAGCTACGCTCGATTCAAATGTTAAACAAGCTACGCTCGATTCAAATGATCACATCCCAAACAGAAACACGAAAAAA
>CBCTZR010000062.1:0-13313 GCA_965151435.1 uncultured Merdibacter sp.
TAACACAGGCTTATAGCCGCAGAGAAAACCACGTCATTTTGGCGTGGTTTTTATTGTTGAAATAACTGGATTTCTGGATGAAAAGAGATGCACAGAAAAAATAGCTGTGTTATAATAAGGGCACGTCAAAAGGACAAACTGAATGGAGTTGAGCATATGCCGTTAAAAGAGCGTCTGAATGATGAACGGGAAGATGTTTGTGCTGAAGGTATGGACGATTTGGATCTTGCTTATTTAAAAGAGCTGACAGATTGTGGGATCCATGAGAGCTTGATTGAACAATTTCAAAGCATTGTACAAGAAATGAATGAAGAAAAAGAGATCAGTTAAATATAACATCTCATCACTAGGATAAACCGTTGAGGAAAAGAGTAGTATTTCAGGAAGATCTAGCGATTTCCGGATGGTGTGAGCGGAAAGCGGAATGAAATATGAAATGCATTTCTGAGGGATTTCTCGATAAGTAGAGAAAAACGTTGCCGGCGTTAACGGATCGAGTGGAAAGCATCTTTCAAGCAAAGTGGAACCGCGCATATAGCGTCTTTGCATAAAGAGGCTTTTTTTATATAAAATGAAAAAGGAGAGAATATGATGAAAATTTATAACAGTATGACGATGAAAGTAGAAGAATTTCAACCGATGGAGGAAGGAAAGGTCAGTATGTATGTATGCGGCCCGACGGTCTATAATTACCCGCATATTGGGAATGCCCGGCCCATCGTGGTGTTCGACACGTTAAAACGGACGTTGCAGGCACTTGGCTACGAAGTGAAGATGGTGAGCAATTACACCGATGTGGATGATAAGATCATCAATGTAGCAAAAGAATTAGGAGTCAGTGAAAAAGAAATAACGGATAAGTTCATAAAAGCGTATAATACAGATCGTTTGGCATTGCATGCGATGATGCCGGATGCGGCTCCTCGCGTAACCGATACAATGGATGCGATCATTGCATTTATCGCCTTATTAGTTGAAAAAGGGTATGCTTATCAGGTAGATGGAGATGTGTATTTCCGTGTCAGTAAAATTGAAAGCTATGGTTCTTTGTCACATCAGCGAATCGATGATCTGATGGTCGGTGCACGTATTGATGAGAACAGCAAAAAAGAAAATCCTTTGGATTTTACATTGTGGAAAGAAACAGACGAAGGAATTCAATGGGATTCTCCGTGGTCCAAAGGACGTCCGGGATGGCATACGGAATGTGTCGTGATGATCAATGATGTCTTTCAGCGCCCTTGGATCGATATTCATGGAGGAGGCATGGATCTGAAGTTTCCTCATCATGAAAATGAAATCGCTCAGTCTCAGGCAGCATTTCATACGAGCATTGCACGTTATTGGATCCATAACGGTATGATCAATATCAATGGTGATAAGATGTCAAAATCATTAGGAAACGTATTATGGGCCAAAGATATGATCAAGGAATATGGTGGTAATGTTATCCGTTGGATGATGTTATCTGCTCATTATCGCGCACCTTTGAATATCAGTGATGAGACATTAGCAACTAGTCAGAAGGAATATGAACGCGTTGCGAATTCGATGAAACAAGGCTATGTAAAACTAGCCTTGAGCAGAGCAAATTGCGAAGGCAGCGTGCTGGAAGAGTATTATCAGCCATTCTTAGATGCAATGGCAGATGATCTCAATACGCCGAATGCATTGGCTGTCGTGTTTGAGATATGCAAAAAACTGAACACATCGATTCGTCAGCGAGAGTTGGATACAACGCTGGTAGCTTCTTTGTTGAAAACGATGCAGGCCATGATGGATGTGTTGGGAATCGAAATGGTTAAATGCTGCGTCAGTGAAGATGACTGTGTACTTTATGATACTTGGCGTGCTGCAGTAAAGGCAAAAGACTTTGCGAAAGCAGATCAATATCGTGCACAATTGATGGAAAAGGGCATTTTGTAAGATGGAGATCGTCAATTACAATGCGACGGCACTCGCATTCATCGGTGATGCATGGATGAGTTTGCAGGTGCGTCTGCATATGTTGGAAAAGGGATATCAAAACCCGAATGTTTTACAGCGAAAATGTAGTGCATGGGTCTGTGCAAAAGCGCAGGCGAAGATGCTACATGAATTGCAGGAGCAGAGCTTTTTCAATGAGGATGAAGAAATGATCCTTGCGCGGGGACGCAATGCAACGATCAAGACGAAGGCGAAAAATGCAGATGTGATGACCTATCGGTATTCGACTGCTTTTGAAGCGTTGATCGGCTATCTTTATCTTTATCAAAAGGAAGAGCGATTGACACTTTTATGGGAGAAGATCCAAGAGATAGGAGAAACGTTATGACACAGATCATCTATGGCAAGAATGTCGTTATGCAGGCGTTGAAAGAAGATACGAAAGTCTATGAAATCTTATTGATGAAAGGGTTGAAAGACCAACGATTGATACAGCTTGCGAAGAAAGAACAATTGCCTATTCGTTGGATGACGCGTGAGCAGTTGGACGTGAAGACCAAAAGCACGCATCATCAAGGAATTGCAGCCCTTATCGAAGAGTATCGCGTCTATTCGATCGAGGAACTGCTCGCATCTGTTCCAAAAGGGAAAAACGGTCTCTTCATCATGTTGGATGAACTGGAAGATCCACATAACTTAGGGGCAATCTTACGCAGTTGTGATGCGGTTGGGGCTGATGGAGTGATCATTGGAAAACATCGTAGCGTATCGTTAACACCGACGGTGGCAAAAGTTAGCACGGGAGCGATTCACAGTGTGAAGGTCAGCGCTGTAACCAATTTGTCTCAAACCCTGCAATATATGAAGGAACAGGGATATTGGGTCGTCGGTGCTGATATGGAAGATGCAAAGGATTATCGGGAAGCCAGTTATGATATGCCAATGGTATTGGTGATCGGTTCGGAAGGATTTGGATTGCGCCTATTGGTAAAAAAACAGTGCGATTTCTTTGTGCGATTACCGATGGTGGGAAAAGTGAATTCGCTTAATGCGTCGGTCGCATGTGCGATTTTGCTTTATAAGATCTTTGAACAGCGTTATCCTCTTTGATCATTGACTCCTCTTAGGAGGAAGAAATGGAAGAGAGAGATTACAACGAAAACGAATTGATTTATATGATTCAGCAAGGGGATGAATACAGCTTGCAGCTGTTATTGGAGAGCTATCGATCAAAAATAGCGATGATCATCCGTCAAAGCTGTACTTATCAGATGCAAATGCGCAATCAAGAAAAAGATCTGCAGCAGGTGGCAGCACAAGCGCTGTATCGATCGATCTTTGATTATCGCGATTCTTTTGGTATACGATTTAGCACCTTTTCTTCCAGCGTGATTCGCAACGCGTTGATCGATTACCAGCGTCAGCAATATCGTCGTGATTTTTCTATGCATCATGATCTGCTTGCTTTGGATGCACCGATACAGAAAGAGGGATCGACAGCGATGATCGATCAGATTCCCAGTGCACGTGTGGAGGAAGATGGTGCATTTCAAATCTATATTGCTGCTTTGAAACAGCAGGAAATAGATCTTCAAAAGCGCTTAAATTCGCTTGAATACGATATTTATCGCCTGCGTAACGAAGGATATAGCTATGCGCAGATTGCTGAAAAGATGGGTGTGAATTTGAAAAAGGTTGAAAATACCCTGGCAAAGATCCGCCGTTTGTTTAGAAAGTGATGAACAAGTTTGCTTTGGATGCTGCTACAGAAAGAGATGACATAGGAGAGCACAATTGTCGTATATATAAAACAGTACGATAAATAGTTGAGTCTTCAGCGTTACTTGGTCAGTGTCTTCTTCTGTAAAATTATCTGCAAGGTTGGTATTCATTGTCCATAAATGAGCGGATGAGAAAACAAGTGGTGGATTGTACATGGAATCTGTAGGCGTTAAAGGAAGGATGCTCAAAAGAAAACCTAGCGATGACAAATCGTCTGCTAGGTTTTTATGTCAAATCCAAAAAGGAGAACGCAATTCAATGCTTTCTTTGATTTATCTATTTCATGATTTCTATCTAGAAAAGCTCGGGCTTTTCCTTTACTTTTCCAATCAGCGATTATATAATAAAAGGGATTGTTAAACAATTTGACTATTCCATCTCTTTGTGATAAAGTAAGTTCGCTAATTGTGAAATGAGGTGGCGTTTATGAAAGATAAAGTAATCTTGACTTGCAGTGAATGTCTTTCTAGAAATTATACGACGCATAAGAATAAAAAAACACATACACAGCGCATCGAATTGCAAAAATATTGTAAGAAATGCGGCAAACATACACTTCACAAGGAAACGAAGTAAGGAGCGATCGAGATGTTGAAATGGTTTAGTATTTCCGGAATTTATAAAGAAATCAAACGTATCCGTTGGCCAAAGCCGAAAGATCTTTTATCCAGTAGCATAACAGTGATTTTCTTCACGTTTTTGTTTGGTGTGTTTTTCCTGTTGTGTGAATTGATCGCCAGCGGTTTCTTAACAATTATCGGATTATAGGAGGGGTACGATGAGCGAGGCAAAAAAAGAATGGTATGTGGTAAATACCTATGCAGGACATGAAAATCGTGTAAAGGAAAACTTAGAACGTCGTATTGAGACGATGGGATTACAAGATTTTCTGTTTCAGATCGTCGTAGCAGAAGAAAAAGAAATCGAATATAAAAATGGAAAAGAAGTGGAAAAAACGAAGAATCTGTTCAGCGGTTATCTATTCGTTCAGATGATCATGACGGATGAAGCGTGGTATATCGTACGTAATACGCCAGGGGTAACTGGATTTATCGGTTCCAGCGGTGGCGGTGCGAAGCCTTTCCCGGTTGCGGAAGAAGAAATGGAAAACATCTTGCGTCGTTTAGGGAAAAATCATCATGACGTTCAGATCGACTTTGAGGTCAAGGATCGCGTACGTATTTTAAATGGAGCATTTAAAGGCTCTGAAGGAACGGTGGAGGAATTAGATCCTGCCCGTCAGATCGCAACGGTATTGCTTGTCTTGTTTGGCAGAGAAACACCGACGGAAATTCCTTACAGTGATCTGGAAAAAATCGAATTATAAAAAAACAGCTTATTCGAGCTGTTTTTTGCATGAAATGACAAAAAAGATGAAAGGATATCGGTATGCTGAGGTGGGAAGTGATTTAGATGCGTCAGCGAATCGGTATGATTTTATCTATTGCAGGTATCGGGTTATTGTTGATGCCAAAAGTCGATTGGCAGCCTATATTGGCGACTTTGTATTGGTTGGGGAAGGAACATTGGCCGTTTGGTCTGGTCGTTTTAGGGTTATTATTGCTTCGTCCCCATAAAAGAAAACGAAAATCTTAACATTTGGAGGATGCGATATGGGGAAGAATACGACTTATTTGATCGATTTGGATGGAACGATGTATTGTGGAAATACATTGATCTTAGGGGCAAAAGTCTTCATCGATTGGTTGTTGGAAAAGAACATCCCTTTCTTGTTTTTGACGAATAACGCAACGCGTACGGCGCGTCAAAATGTCGAACACATGGAACGTTTAGGGTTTCAAGGGATTCGAGAGGAACACTTTTTTACCAGTGCGATGGCGAGTGCACGTTATGTCGCTAAAGAAAGTTCTTTACGAAAAGCATTTGTCATCGGTATGGAAGGATTAAGAGAAGCGCTGTTAAAAGAAGGCTTTCAGATCGTGGAGAAGAATGCGGATTTCGTGTTTGTCGGTCTCGATAAGAATGCCAACTATCGTCGATATAGCGATGCGTTAGCGCAGTTGTTGAACGGTGCGCAGTTGATTGGAACAAATTTTGATCGTATGATCGCTACGAGCGAAGGCTTTGATGTTGGGAATGGCGCTATCGTTCATATGTTAGAGTACGCGAGCGGTCAAACTTCACCGCGGATCGGGAAGCCTTATGCACCGATTCTAGAATTAGCAATGGAAGCACATGGTCTAACAAAAGAGGATGTGATCTTGATTGGTGATAATCTGGAAACAGATATACGCCTAGGCTACGAACAAGACGTGCGAACGATCTTTGTGACGACTGGTGTGCATCATCCATCGGATATGGAGCGTTTAGCGATCTATGCAGATCGAGTGGTGGATGATTTACGTGAATTGATCAGCGAAGAATAGAAGCACGCGATATGCAAGAGCGTATAGAAACAGGATGATTTGAGAAAATGTTGAGTTACGTTCATTTTCAGCGGCTGTTCAAAACATTGTATCGTTTTTAAAATTCTGTCAAATGAAAGTTTGACAGTTTTTTAAATTCCTGTCACGATTTTTGTTCAGAGGTGGGAAATGAGTGATAAAATATAAGCAAGAGCTGAAAGGAAAGGTTGAAAGAGATATGGAAAAAGCAAAAGTGTATTTTACAGATTTTCATACGATTGCATTCGGAGATGGATTGCCGACAAAATTACAGAAACTCATTCGCCGTGCGGGGATCGCCGATCTACAGCTAGATGGCAAATTCGTAGCGATCAAGATGCATTTTGGTGAATTGGGGAATATTGC
The DNA here is from genome assembly GCA_965151435.1 of uncultured Merdibacter sp. Classification (GTDB taxonomy): domain Bacteria; phylum Bacillota_I; class Bacilli_A; order Erysipelotrichales; family Erysipelotrichaceae; genus Merdibacter. Next base: position 6,480 of record CBCTZR010000062.1, read on the forward strand.
CTATCTGCGTCCAAACTATGCGCGTGCCGTTGTGGATGTAGTAAAAGAATTAGGTGGAAAACCTTTTTTGACCGATTGTAATACGATGTATCCAGGTAGTCGTAAAAATGCGTTGGAGCATTTGGAATGTGCTTGGCAAAATGGGTTTACTCCGTTGACCGTAGGTTGCCCGATCATCATCGGTGACGGTTTAAAAGGGACGGATGATGTAGAAGTGCCGGTCGAAGGTGGAGAATATATCAAAAAAGCGAAAATTGGCCGTGCGATCATGGATGCGGATGTATTTATTTCTTTGACGCATTTCAAAGGACATGAAGAGACAGGTTTTGGTGGTGCGATCAAAAATATAGGTATGGGATGCGGATCCAGAGCGGGGAAATGCGATCAGCATACCAATGGAAAACCTACGGTAGATCCAACGAAATGCCGTGGTTGCCAATTATGTCAGAAGCAGTGCGCGAATGATGGCCTCGTCTTTGATGCCGCTAGCCATAAAATGCATGTCGATGCCGATCATTGCGTTGGCTGTGGACGATGCTTAGGGGCATGTAATTTCGATGCGATCAAGTTTACGAACAGCGCTGCGAATCGTTTGCTCAATTGCCGCATGGCAGAGTATACGAAGGCGGTCGTCGACGGACGTCCATGTTTGCACATTTCCCTTATCGTCGATGTCAGTCCTAATTGTGACTGCCATGGGGAAAATGATGTACCGATCTTACCAAATATCGGAATGTTTGCATCTACGGATCCATTAGCATTGGATCAAGCCTGTGTCGATGCTTGTTTACAGGCACAGCCGATTGAAGGAAGTCAGCTGGCACGTCATTTAGCAGATCCTAATTTCCATAAACATGAGGATCATTTCACGAATTCAACACCGGAATCTGAATGGAAAAGCTGTCTGGAACATGCAGAGAAGATCGGTTTGGGTACGCGTTTGTATGAATTGATCAAGATGTAGAAGATGTTTCTTCAAATTGCAGTTGAGTGATTAGCAATGGCAGTGGATATGCTATAATAGAGTTGAAGTTCAGATGATCCAGCAAATCTATTTGCTATTTCCCTTAATCAATGCTATAATGTCATCGCAATCCTTGCATAGTAACAATGTGCAGATGAAAGGGGGATTATTGTATGGATTTTCTGCAGATTTTATTAATGTTTGTATCGGTCGTATTGATAATACTCTCTTTACTGCAAAGTGGGAAATCAGATGGTCTTAGTTCCGCATTTACAGGAGCTGGAGATTTGAATTTGTTTGCTAATACGAAAGAACGCGGGCCAGAAAAAGTCATCTCAAATGCGACGATGATCTTTGGTATCGCATTCTTTGCGTTAGTCGTATTGATTCGAGTATTGAAGTAAGACCCTGCAACGGGTCTTTTTTTATGGAGGTGGGATGCGCATGAAAGAAAAATTATTCGAACTGTTGCGTCAACAACCCAAAGGCTGTGATATTCGTCAGCTTTGCGATGTTTTTAATATCCAAGGTAGCGCACAGTATACAAAATTGGTCAAAGAGCTAAATGCGATGGAGGATGATCTGCTCATCGCCAGAGATGAAAGAGATCGCTATCATCTAGCGGAAGACCTTGGTTATTTTCAGGGAAGGTTGCGTGTCAATCCGAAGGGATTTGGCTTTATCGATTTGGAAGAAGTTAGTTATTACGTAGCAAAAGAAAATTTGCATTTAGGGATGGATCAGGATTATGTGGCTGCACGGATCCTGCAGGATAGTCGAAGAACCACTGAATGTGAAGTTGTTCGTATATTAGAACATCACAATCATCGATTTGTCGGTGTTGTGAAAAAAGATCGCGGGCAGTTTTATTTTTTGCCGGATAAAGACTTAGCTGGGCGTCGCGTGATCGTTGAGAATTATGATGCCTTTCCATTGGTCCATGATTCGAAAGTACTAGTGGAAATCGATTCTTATGGGAAAGATTTAAAAGGGCATATCACCAAAGTGTTGGGGTATAAGTATGATCCGGGAATCGATATCTTATCGCTGCTATTGGAGAATGACATCTATACGGAATATATGGAGGAAACGTTGAAAGAAGTGGAGACGGTACCGAAATGCGTGGATGTCAATCAACTCGAGGAAGGACGCCAAGATCTGCGTGATCTGTTGACGATTACGATCGATGGCGATGATGCCCGTGATTTTGATGATGCGATCAGTATCCAAAAACAGAAAGATGGATATCGTCTATGGGTGCATATCGCTGATGTATCTTATTATGTGCGACCTGGTACTGCTTTGGATAGAGAGGCTTATCGCCGCGGGACGAGCGTTTATGTGACAGATCGCGTCGTAGCGATGTTGCCACAGGTTCTCAGTAACGGAATCTGCTCATTGAATCCAAAAGAAGATCGATTAGCAATCACCGCACAGATGGATATCAGAAAAGATGGAGCGATCCATGGTTATCAGCTCTATCCTTCTTTGATCAACAGTGATGAGCGAATGACTTACGCAAATGTCAATCGCATCATGCAGGGTGATGAGGAATTGATGCAGCGTTATCGTCACTTGCTAGGTATGATTTCAAATATGCTGGAATGTGCACATTGGATTCGGAAAAGAAGACATGATCTAGGGGCGATCAATTTTGATTCCAAAGAGGCAAAGATCATTGTTGATGAACAAGGAGAACCGCAGGATGTCGTTTTAAGAGAGCGTGGGGAAGCGGAACGAATCATTGAAGATTTTATGATTTGTGCGAATGAGTGTGTAGCTGGTCATCTGAAATGGTTGGAACTTCCGGCAGTTTATCGAGTGCATGAACAACCGGAACCGAAGAAAGTTCGTACTTTTGCGCGAATCGCTAAGACTTTAGGTTATTCATTTGTAGTCAACATCGCAAATGTTCATGCAAATCAGTTTCAGAAATTACTGGAAGAAGCGAAAGGCAATGATAATTATGATGTGCTATCCTCCTATATGTTGCGCAGTATGCAAAAGGCACGTTATGATGCGCACTGCATGGGACACTTTGGCTTAGGATTAAGTGAGTATTTGCATTTTACATCACCGATTCGCCGTTATCCGGATTTGATCGTTCATCGTATGCTGCGTCGTTATGTATTTGAAAATAACTGCGATCAAGCGATGATGAGCAAAGATGCCCATTGGGTCGAACAGGCTGCGGCTGATGCAAGTGTACGTGAACGCTGTGCACAAGAAGCGGAACGTGATGTGGATGATATGAAAAAAGCGCAATATATGGAGCGCTTTATCGGTCACAGTTATGTAGGAAGGATTTCTGGAATCACTCGTTTTGGCATGTTTGTTGAATTGGAGAATACTGTGGAGGGATTGGTCCACATCGCAACGATGAAAGAGGATCATTTCCAATATCATGAAGAAGCGCTCTGTCTGATTGGAGAACACACTGCAACCGTCTATCGCATGGGCGATGAAGTAAAGGTTCGCTGTGTCGCGGCAAATCGCTGGAAGCGGCAGATTGATTTTGAACTGATTGTTGAATCAAATCGAAAAGGCAGAAAGCCAATGAAGAAATCGAATATACGCGAAGAGCGAAAGAGAGTGCACACGGTAAACAGAAAACGAAGGAATAAGCAGAAAAAGGGAAGAATAAGATGAAGATACGAAAAATAGGAATTTTGGTAATCGTATTCGCTTTGATGGGATGCCAATCTGTTCCAGAGGAAAAAGAGACGATTGAAGAAGACAAAATTGAAGAGAAAAAAGAGGTCAGTTTTTTAGCAGTCGGCGATAATCTGATTCATAATTTGATTTATTATTCCGCTGACCAGGGAGATGGTACATATAACTTTGACTCGATCTATGCGCGTACTGCGGACAAGATCGCTGCAGCAGATGTTGCCTATATCAATCAGGAGACAATTTGCGCAGGGACAGAGTTGGGACTAAGCTCTTATCCGGTGTTTAACGGACCTTATGAGGTGTTGGATGGTGTGGCAAATGCAGGTTTTGACTGGATTTCTACCTCCAGTAATCATTCGATGGATTTTGGGGAAACAGGCATACTGAACCAATTGGATTATATCGAACAATTGCCATTGGTTCAGACCGGTACGCATGCAGATGAAGAAGATGCGAAAACTTATCGAGTCATCGAACGAGAAGGATTGCGCATAGGGTTACTGAGCTATACATACGGATTGAATGGTTTTGTTTTGCCGCAGGGAAAAGAATATCTGGTGGATTTGATCGATGAGGATAAAATACAGACAGATATGGAAGAATTAAACGAGATCAGCGATGTGCAGATCGTCACGATGCACTGGGGCACAGAATATCAATTTGAGCCAAATGAGGAACAACAGTATTTGGCGCAGTTGCTGAGCGATCTTGGAGCCGACGTGATCATTGGTACGCATCCGCATGTCTTACAGCCGATGGATCTTTTGACGGGTAAGGATGGAAATGAAACGCTTGTATGGTATTCCCTGGGAAATTTCGTTTCAGCACAAGACGAAAATTATCGTTTGTTAGGCGGTATGGCAACGTGGAATTTGATCTATGATCCGAATGATCAAAGCGTGACATTTGAAAATATCTGTTTTGAACCAACGGTCATGTATTTCGATGCAGCAGGGACAGACGTTCAGGTTTACCCGCTCAGTGAATATGAGGATGAGTTAGGTACAACACACATGATTTCATATCAAGATATGACAAAACAATATTTTATTGACTTGTCAAAGGAGATTATGGGTGATAAAGTAGAACTGATTTATTAGGAGTGAGAACATGGCAGAACGAAAGACCGTTGCTTATAATCGAAAAGCGTCACATGATTATTTTCTAGAAGACCGCTTTGAAGCGGGATTAGAATTACAAGGCACAGAAATCAAATCAGTACGAAATGGAAAAGTGCAGTTGAAGGATGCTTATATAAGTTTTGTGAACAACGAGGCCTTCGTCAAGGAGATGCATATCTCTCCTTATACGTATGGCAATCGCTTCAATCATGATGAAACGCGTGTGCGTAAGCTTTTGTTGCATCGTGAGGAGATACGACGTTTGCAACAAAAAGTACAGCAGAAGGGATATACGGTCGTTCCGATCTCCGTATATCTGTCTCGTGGAAAGGCAAAGATGGAGATTGCTTTAGCAAAAGGAAAGAAACTGCATGACAAACGTGAAAGTGAAAAAGAAAGAGATGCGAAACGCGAAATCGAAAAAGCGATGAAGCAGCGATATTGATCTTGTTTTTTAATCAAAACTATGAAGGGGAGTCTTCATAGTTTTTTTATGTCTTATCTGTTTTTATAATGAGAATATGAAATTGCTGGGTAGCTGACAAAGAATTCTGTTATAATAAAAACAATTGCGTTAGAAAAGAGAGGGTTTGTATGTCAATCATTACTTGGCTCTATAACATATTGTGGGGCGATCTCATTTCGATTCCCCTGCCTGGCGGAAATACGTTAAGCTTATCGATTTTGGTGTTGATCTTGTTGCCTGCAGGCATTTATTTTACACTTCGGACACGTTTTTTACCTTTTCGCATGTTTCCTGAAATGATTAAAGTGGCATTGGAGAACAATAAAAAGGGAAAGTCGGGAGAAGGGATCTCAGGTGTGCAGGCATTGATCGTTTCAACTGCCTGTCGTGTCGGTATGGGAAATCTGGTCGGTGTCGTTGCGGCGATTTCTGCTGGAGGTGCAGGAGCTTTGTTTTGGATGTGGCTCATTGCATTGCTGGGATCTTCTACAGCATTTATTGAAGCGACATTGGCTCAGCTCTATAAGGAAAAGGATCCACTGTATGGCGGTTATCGTGGGGGACCGGCCTATTATTTGCATCATTTGTTCGTAAAGAAGAACAGTGTGCGCAAACGATCATTGCTTGCGTCTTTATTTGCTTTGTCGGGATTGATCTGCTGGTGTGGAATTAGCCAGGTGACAGGAAATTCGATCTCTTCAGCGGTGAAAAATGCATTTGGGATCCCTCCTCTGTATTCTACGATCGCCCTTGTGCTGATCGCTGCAGTTATTGTATTGCGAAAATATGCGACAGTTCGGGTATTGGATATTATAGTGCCGATAATGGCAGCTTTATACTTTTTCATTACACTGTATATTATTCTGGCAAATATTACACAATTGCCAGCAGTTTTCTCTGAAATTTTTGCAGAAGCCTTTGGCTTTCGGCAGGTGGTCAGCGGTGGGATCGGTGCTGTAATCATGAATGGTGCCAAACGCGGCTTATTCTCAAACGAAGCGGGTTCAGGCTCTGCTCCTTGTGCAGCGGCAGCTGCGGATATCAGCCATCCGGCAAAAGAAGGTTTATTACAAGCGCTTGGCGTGTTTATCGATACGTTGTTGCTATGCAGCTGTACGGGGATGATCATGCTTTTGACTCCTGAAGGATTAAGAAACGGTTTGGAAGGAATGGATCTGTTGCAGGCGTCTATGCAATATCATCTGGGCTCTTTTGGTGTTGTATTTATCGCGGTGATCATGTGGTTGTTCAGCTTCTCTACATTTTTGGGTATCTTGTTCTATGCTCGCAGCAACGTCGCTTATCTCTTCGGTGATCATTGGATTGCCCAAACGGTTTATAAGATCATCGCATTGATCATGCTGTTTGTTGGAGGAATGGCTGCATACCAATTTGTTTGGGATTTGGGAGATGTCGGAGTTGGTTTGATGACTATCTTCAACATGATCGCATTGTTTCCTCTCGCTCCGAAAGCACTTGCTTCTTTACGAGAATACGAAGGGATGATCAAAGGGAAAAAGTAAGAAAACGCAGGATCAAAAGATAGGATCCTGCGTTTTTGTATGCTGGGCATGGCATATATCTAGGTGGTGCAAGTCCACTGTGGGGGC
>CBCTZR010000063.1:0-12739 GCA_965151435.1 uncultured Merdibacter sp.
GATTTAATTATTGCACAATTTACGATTAAAAAAATTGTGTATCCTAGATATGCTAAAATAATAATTAAAATAATGTTTCCATTCCATAATGTATCAATTTTAAACAAAATTATAATAAAAGTTAAAAGTACATATTTTATTATTCTATTTAATATGTATTCTTTTCTTTTATCTTTCAAAACATCCCTTTTGTAATAATAATTTGCTAATCTCCATTTCATATTATTTACCACAAATTTTTTAAAATAATTAATCTTAACAAGAACAATTATCCAATTAATAAGAAATAACCACATAAACATAAGAATTGTATCTAATACTGATAATATAATTTTATTTTGAAAACAAAAAATGATTCTACTACCATTATTTATATTTAATATTATATTTCCATTTCCTTTATCATATATTGACTTATCCAAAATACTATTTAATACGATATCAATATGTGTATTATTCAAATAATTTAAATCTGAGACAAGTTTTTCTATTAAGAATAGAATAATGAATATAAAGCAAAAATCTAAAATTGCTATAATCCCTTTGTACATCCAATCATTTTTATTTTTTGAAATTAATAAGCTTTTCTTTGCCATTATCACTTTATTTTTAACTCTTCTTTTATAAAGAAGAAAAAGGCGAACACCTTCTATTACAATGATAAACAAAACAATTATCCACAATTTAATTATTTTCCATATTATTGATATGTCCTGAAATTGTACATTACTCTTATGATTTAAAAAATTTAAATCAATATCTATTTGCGAATTTGAAGAAAATTTCGCAATTAATTGTACCTCTTCTTCACTCCCTCCCTCAATAATACAATTTGCAAATTTTACATCTCTATTAACCATATTCCAAGTACTAGTATAATTATTTAAAATCCCACACACTTTATATCCCGACAATATTGGTGCATCCTCTGAAATATAGTCTCCTACATTTTTTACGCCTAACATAGACAAGTACTCTTCTTCGATTGCCACTTCATTTCCTTTTGTTGGTAATCTGCCACTAATCATTTTTAAGTTTCCTAACTCAAAGAAATCTTCATCACAGGATCCGACAATAATACGTTTATCATTTATATAAACTCGATCATGTATTTTTTGAATACCATATTTCTCAACGAATGCGTGATTATCAAAATAAGATAAATCTTCATTAGTTAAATTGACGAACACTTCATCCCATTCGCCAAATAATAGGTTTTTCTGCTCGATTAACTTATATTCACTCCACTTGCTTATACAGAATGTTATGAAAGTAGATGCTATTAAAAAGAATAGTAGCACTTGTATCGTTCGATAAATCCTTCTTGTATCCGGATAGGCTAATATCAATCGTTTTCTACGTTCCCTATTGCTCGTATACATTTCGAAATACCTTACCATCCTGCAAAGCGATCAAACGATCTGCACGTTTTGCGACTGCATAATCATGTGTAGCGATCATTAAAGTTAAGCTAAACATTTTTTGTAATCTAGTAAATAAATTTAATACTTGCTCTGTATTATAAGAATCTAGATTCCCGGTCGGCTCATCTGCTAACACCAATTCCGGCTTATTGATTAAAGCGCGTGCAATCGCTACTCTTTGTTTTTCTCCTCCAGATAAAGTTTTAACCGTGCGCTCTCGTAAATGACTTATTCCTAGCTCTGTTAACAATAAATCCAAATAGAACATATCAATCTTTTCGTGGTCTAGGTCCACAGGGAATAAGACATTATCTATGACAGAAAATTCAGAAATTAATTTAAAGTCTTGAAAAACATATCCGATCTTTTTTCTTCGAAAAGTAATAAATTCCCGTTTCTTCATCTTGAAAATATCTTTATTTATAATTTTTACATCTCCCTTATCTGGTTTGATCAATCCATTCAAAATATGAAACAATGTCGTCTTACCAGATCCACTTTTTCCTAACAACGCAACAAATTCATTCGCATAGACCTTGATTGTTACACCTTGTAACGCTTTTGTTTGATCAAAATGTTTTTGAATATTCTCTGTTTCTACTATCACCCTCATTTTACATCCCCCAAATCAATTTTCAATTTTTGACTTACTTTTGGCAAAACTATGATAAAGCGAAGTCCTCCCATCGGACTTCGCTCTACTGTAATTTCTCCTAGATGTCTTTCTATGATCTGTTTACATAAATGCAATCCGATTCCTATGCCACTCTTTGAAGATTCAAACCGTTCAAATAATACTTCATCAACAATAATATTCGCATCACCATTATCTTCTATATAGATATAAACTTTGTCGATATCTTCTTCAGACGAAACTACCACTATTTTTCCTTCTCCCGCATTTTCAATTGCGTTCTTTACTATATTCGTGATTGCTTCTGTAATCCAACTCTCATCTGCATAGATCATTGATTGCTTACATCGATTTATCAAGATAGATTGAAAATGCTTAGCCGTTACTTTTAATAAACCAAAAATATCTTCAATTAAATCAAATAACTGGATTTCTTCAAATTCTAAATATGCTTTACCTGCATCCATTTTGGATGAACGCATATACGTATAAGCAAGTCCTGCCGCTTTATCTACTGCATATTGAATTGTATCCAAATACTCTTGTTCTACTTTTTCCTGCAAAGACAACTGTTCTGTTGAAATCTTTATGATATTCAACGGAGTATTTATCTGATGAATGATATTTTGATGAAACGTCATCATTCTTTCTAATTCTGACGCATTCAATTCGTTCACATCGTATACTCTTTGTTCCAAACGATCCAACAAATAATTACAAGACTCGTATTTGTCATTACGTTCGATCGTTCCATTAAATAAAAAGTACTCTAACTCTTCTTTTAATAGTTTAGTTCACGTTCCAAATCATATGCTTTTTTAAGGGAATGCTTTTTATTGAAATATAAAATTGTAAAAACTATACAGATAAAACAAATTGTTAAAAAAACAACAAAATAATCTACAAATAAGAATACTTGTCCTTGGTGATAATAGCCGTTTTTCATCAAGACATGTATGCCTTCTTTAAAGAGACTATCGTTTCTAAAAATATGATTCAACACTTGTTGTTGAATACTAGGATCAACATTTTCTAAAGCTCCTATAAGAGAAATTGTCCGTTGATAATAATGTATATGTACTCCAACCACATAAAAAAGCAGTGAAGTAATAATGATCAGCACCTTCACTGCTTTATACTTTAGTCTGTATAAAGAACGACATCTAGTTTCCATTGATATCCTACACCTCGTATAGATTCTACATATGGCTTCCCATTATATTTACCAATTTTCGATTTTAAATTGCTAATATGGACACTAAGTGTATTATCTTCAACAAACTCATCGTTTTGGTTCCATAGAATACTGGTGATCTGATCTCTTGTAAGCGTAATTCCATAATTGCTGACCAGTAATTTTAAAATATGAAATTGCGTAGGAGTGATTGCAATCTCTTTTTCATTCGAAAAGACAGATTTATGATCAAAGTCAATAATCAAATCTCCACTTTTAACCTTACGCGCTTTATTGACCTCCTGCTGGTTTCTTCGTAACACCGTTTTAATTCGAGCTAATAAAACTTGTACGGTGAAAGGCTTGGTAATATAATCGTCAGCTCCTAATCCTAAACCAAAAACAATACTTGCATCATCGCTGGCCCCAGTAAGAAATATAACTGGTGTATTTTCTTGTTTGCGTATCATGCGGCATAAGTCAAAACCATCTCCTCCAGGAATATGAATATCAATTAAATATAAATCATAATTGTCTGTAGTTATTTTTTGAATTGCTTGCATGTAGGTATGGACTTTCACCACTTTGTATCCATATTTTTCTAGTATTGGTGGCAGACTTTTACAAATTGTCACATCGTCTTCGACAAACAAGATTTTTAATTTTTCCTGATTCATTTTTGTTCCCTCCCTTTCTCATGAATTGATTCCCCATATTTGCATATTATTGAGTGATTGTGATTGTGATGCGAACGATTACATTATAGCGCAGTTTCTCGTTCTTTGAGGAGAAAGAACTTCATGTGAGAGGGTTAATTAAATTAAACGTGTACTTTAACTGTTTTATATGCAGTAAAATTTACACCACCTGAAGCAAAGATATATTCCATATCGATTTGAATACCTTGATAGTCATCATAATACTTATAAGTATATGCTACACTTATCACATTTCTTAGTTTGCTATAGACCATTACATCCTGCAAACCAACGATCCTCCATCCGGAAGATGTACTGGTTGATTCAATTGCATCGTAGGTAACAACGGTATCAAACTCCCAAGATGAAACAGTTTCCTGAAACGTGTACATAAAACGAGGAGTGATTTCGATTGCTGCATCTTTGATGCCATCTTGCAAGGTAGTAGGTACTGAAGAAGCGGCTACTGGAGTTATTGTTCCAACAAGTGCTGAACAAGCAATTGCGCCAGCAATTCCTGCCTTCAATAGTTTTTTCATCATTCTTCCCTCCTTTCTGCTCTTAGAATAGCTTATCTATCTTAATTTAATCTTAAGAACTTTAACATTTTAAGTTTTAAACTTAATTTAGCAAGTTTTCGTCTAAGAATTTCAATTAGTGGTTCTGTTTTTGCCTTTCTTTTCGCTTAATTATGCAAATTGCATATAGGTAATAGAGAAAAAATAACAGAAATTATCTGTCATTATCGGTAAATCCATTTCATTTATACACTATTTTTTACTCAGTTGTAAATTTTCTTCACATTCTAAGCAGAATTCTTAAGATAAAATTAAGAAAACTCTTTTTCTATGCGTTTAAACTTAATATTTTTTTCTGATCTTTCCTAATCGTAATTCTATCTTCTTCACATAAGTGTCCTAACAATAACGAACTATTCGGATCATGTCGTCGAATATTGGTACGTATCCGATCTTCATCATAATTTGCATAGCAGTATGCGCAATAATGCGGACATGCATTATAATCTCCTATATCGACGCTAGGTAAACAGTCGCATTGCGGGCGCACACTTTTTCCAACAGGTAAGCGCAATTGATCCCCTAAGCGTCTAAGAAGGTCCTCACGCCCGATACAATTACCTTTTGTGATACCAAACATGCTGAGATCAACTTCTTCTGCACAGGTTTGTACCTTTACCTGATACTTCGCAATAACTGGACTGATTGCTTTTGCCACGCTATACATCTCTTGTTCACCTAATATTTGAAAGCCAAACTGTCCAGCATGCTTTCGCGTATTTTTATAAAGATCTACAAATGACAAGATATAGGTATCTACGTAACCCTCTAGTTTTTGGCACAATGTTTCAAAAGCTTTGCCATGATAATGGGCATCATACCGATTGTTCAACAAGATTGGATCGTAACGAACGATCACTCGATCTTTGCCTATACTTGTTGAAAGCTGCTTGATTGCTTCTAAAATACTCTTTTTATCTTTTACTCCAGGTTCAATATCCGTATGGTAACCCGTTAATGTGACATGGAATAAATAGGGGAAAGGAATCTCATCTAATCGCGAAAGGAATTTGCGCGGATCTTTTGTACAAAAAAGAATACAATCAATCATCTCTTTGTTCAAAAGGATTCTAGAAATTTGATGTTCATTGTATGGATTGCGCACATCTACATAACCTTCTTTTAAACGACGAAAAAACCATTCACTATAAAATGCTGGAATATCACAACGTCCGCTGACAAATAAGATCATAGTGTCATCCTTTCTTTTGAAAAGAGCTTTCCTTTTATAAATTGGAAAGCTCTTTTTGTTAAGCTGATAATTGATCAAGGATATCTTTCATTCGTTTGGCCAAACCATAACATTTCTGTACTGGCAATGAGCAAACAGCAACACGGATACCTTTATTCACTTTTACTGTATAAATATGCTCTTTCATCATCGCTTCATGAAACTGATCACGCAATGCGTTATCTTCTACTTTCAATGTGACGAAGAATCCTTCTTTATATGGATAATAAGAAAGGCCACAAGCGTCTGCCTCACTAGTAAAGATTGAACTGCGTTCCCTTAACAATTTGACATACGTATCTTTTTCATTTTCATATGCTTCTTTTTTCTGTTCGATGACTGTTACAAAGTTTTCCATTGCGCTATTGTTAACATTTGACCAAATAGCTCGTGCTGCCTTTTCAAATACAATTTCTACTTCACGGACACTGTCCTGACTTTGTGCCAATAAGATTGCTGCACCGCAACGCATTCCATAAGAAGTCATTGATTTGGAGATACTGAAGGCAATGACAACAAATACGTTGTCGCTGATCTTATCAAACGTACGAATATAGTCACGTGCTGCTTTTCCTCGATATGCAAAATCTATGTAGGCAATATCATTTAACAAGATTACCGGTCCTTGTTTTCCTAGTTCATTTAAAAGTGCAACAACTTGCTCCCACTCCTCTGCACTTAAGGAATATCCTGTTGGATTATGACAAGGATCATTTAAGATCACAACAACTTTTTTCTGTTCTTTCATCACTTCTTCACAAACACTTTTAAATGAAGTGATATTAAAATGGTCCCCTTCAAATAATGAATAAGATTTTGTCTTCAGGTTATCCATCGTTGCCATCAAATTATAAGAACCCCAACAGATCTCTGGAACGATCAACGTTTCTCCTTCGTCCAACATCTCAGAAATCGTGATACTTACAGCACCTGTTCCTCCAGGTGTAGCGATCACACTATGTGCTAGCTTACTGCGATCACCAACGATCCAATCATACACTTGTTTACGATAGCTTGGATTGCCAGTAAAGCTTCCCGCATAAGCTGCCATCACTTCATTCGGCAATTCTTTTAACGTGTTAAATACGCTGTCAAAAGCAACGATCTTTCCGTTTTCATCGTATAGAGATCCAATTGTCGCATCAACGACCTGTTCCTCTCCTAAGTCTTGTTTTGCCTGTTTTGCCTGTGCAACGATTGCAAACACGGTATCCACAATTGGCTGTAAGTCTACCTGTTCCTTTACAAATCTCATGCTGTTTCCTCACTTTCTTTTTGCTCATAAATGCCGATGACTTTTACCATCGCGCATACTTTTTTCATATCTTCTAACAGCAATGTTGCCTCTTTGCTGTTGATATGTCCAACCACTTCACTATAAAAATAATATGCCCACGGCTGATCATGCAAAGAACGTGATTTAATGCTCTCCAAATTCATTCCATACTTTGCCATCAATTCCATGACTTGCATTAAAGCACCTGTTTCATGTTTTACCGTAAACAACAAACTAAAACGATTTCCATCTTTTTTCGGCGTTTTTGAAATCACGATAAAACGTGTCATATTTTGTGTAGATGTGTTGATATTCTTTGCCAATACTTTCAATCCATATAAATCTGCTGTTTCAATAGAAGCAATCGCCGCTTTGCTTTTATCTTGCTGTTCAGCAACATACTGAGCAGCAAGCGCTGTATTACCGTAAGGAATCAGATCATAATTTCTTCCTTGTAAAAATAAAGCGCACTGTGCAAGTCCTTGCGGATGAGAATACACCTGTTTGATTTCCTGTAACGACGTGTTCGGAAGACCTAATAAATTTTGATTGATCTTCAGATCATACATACGCACGATCGTCACATCATATTGTAAGAGCAGATCCAGCATGTCGCCGACTTCTCCGGTATATGAATTTTCAAAAGGAATGACACCGTAGGCAACATCCCCTTGTGTCACAGCTTGAAACACTTCTTCAAAGGTCGTATAGTTGCGGAGTTCACTCTGTTCAAAGATCTTCATGGCAGCGATATGTGAGAAAGCACCTTTTGCTCCACCATAGCCAATCACATTTTCATTTAATACCTGCTTTTGATAATTACGGCTGATAGACATGACCTCTTCGATAAATTGTCGATAACTCTGTTTGTATCGAGCATCCTGAATGAGCTTCTCATTACGTTCGATTACCGCTTTTTCTCTCGAACTGTCCAATACCTGCATCTGATGTTTCCGCTTATAGGCAATGACTTCTTCTACCGTTTTCATTCGTTGTTCGAATAGTTTTGCCATCTGTTCATCAATCGCATTGATTTTTTCTCTCGCTTCATCTAACATGCTCATATAATCACCTTTTTTATTATACACTATTCTTTTCTTTTCAGCTGTGTCTTTTTCTGCGAATGAAAGCTGTTTTCTTATATATTAACGATAAGTATGTAACTAAGCAATCCTTTTTTCATAGATTTTCATAATTTTTTCATAAGTTGTTGCAATCTTCTTTTCATTATATTATGATTATTGCATGGAGTGATCGACATGCATACTTCGAAATTTTATTACTATTATGAATAGTCATCATGAAGCCATGAAACAAATGGTTATTTTTGCTTTATGATGAAAGAGTGAGCATCTACTTCTTCTAGTTGATGCTCTTTTGTTTCCAGAGGGGGTATTTCTAATGAAATTACACGTAGACCTAAAAGAACGAGGTTATGATATTATCATGGAACGCGGTGTTTTAAACCGTTTAGCACAAGAGATCGATCTTGAACGCAACATCTTATTAGTCACTGACAGTAAAGTTCCTGAGCAATGGATCGACAGCATCAAAAAGCAATGTCCGCATTGCATCGTAAAGGTTGTACCATCCGGTGAAGAATCAAAAAGTTTTCATGTTTGGGAAGATCTGTTGACCTGTATGCTGGAACATCACTTTTTAAGAAATGATCTGATCATCGCTTTAGGTGGTGGAGTCGTCGGTGATCTGGCAGGATTTGCTGCCGCTTGTTATATGCGAGGAATTGATTTTGTCAATATACCAACAACTACCTTATCACAGATTGATTCCAGTATTGGTGGCAAAACCGCAATTAATGCCGGTGGCATCAAAAACAATATCGGTTCGTTTTATCAGCCAAAAAAGGTATTGATCGATTTCGATGTCTTATCGACTTTACCAAGAAGACATTACATCAATGGTTTGATCGAAGCACTAAAAGCTGGTCTGATCTATGATCCAAGTCTATTTGCATTGTTTGAAGAAGATTCAATTGATGCGCATTTAGAAGAGATCATCTATCGCTCCCTTTGTATGAAGAAAGATGTTGTTGAACAGGATGAAAGAGAAAAAGGTTTGCGAAAGATCTTAAATTTTGGTCATACGATTGGCCATGCGATTGAAAGTTATTATCATCTAGAGGAATACCTCCATGGAGAATGTGTAGCAATGGGGATGTTGTACTTTATCGAAGATCCTGCCTTAAAAGCACGCACGATAGAGATTCTTAAAAAATTAGGTGTTCCAACAGATGCCCCTTATGATAAAGAAGAAGTTTATCAACGTTTGCTCGCTGATAAAAAAGCAACGCATGACGGTATCACGATCGTAAAAGTGAAGACATTGGGACATGCCGAATTAGAGACAATTTCTTATGAAGAAATCAAAAAGATGCTTTAGGAGAACAATATGAAAAATAGTTTTGGTCACATGATAAAAGTAACATTATTTGGAGAAAGTCACGGGGAAGCGATCGGTATCGTAATCGATGGTCTTGCTGCTGGAATCGCTTTAGATCTTTCTTATATTCAACGGCGAATGGCGCAGCGACAAGCAAAAGGCCGTATTTCTACACAGCGTCATGAACCTGACGAAATAGAAATCGTCAGCGGATGGTTTGAAGGCCACACGACGGGTACCCCATTGACGATCTTGATCAAGAATACGAATACAAGAAGCAAGGATTACGAAAAAACACGTTATCGTTTGCGCCCTTCTCATGCGGATTATACGGCATTCGCTAAGTATGAAGGTTTTCAGGATTTTCGCGGCGGAGGGCATTTCAGCGGTCGCTTGACGGCGCCAATCGTTGCCGCTGGTGCCATTGCACAGCAGATCTTGGAACAAAAAGGTATTTACATCGGCTCACACATGCTGCGCTGTTATAAAGAATACGATCGTTGTTTTGCACAAGAGGAAAGTCTGTTGAAAGAGCAGATTCTCTCCCTCAATGCAAAAGATTTTCCTGTCTTAGATGCGGAGAAAGAAGATACAATGCGCGCTGTGATCACAGCAGCTGCCAACGAAGGAGACAGTGTTGGCGGAGTAATTGAAACAGCGGTTGTCGGATTGCCGGCAGGAATCGGCGAACCTTTCTTTGATTCCATCGAAAGCGTGCTCAGTCACCTTTTGTTTAGCGTTCCTGCCGTCAAAGGTGTGCAGTTTGGTCTTGGATTTCAATTTGCGGATTATTATGGATCACAAGCAAATGATGCCATTTGCATGCAGGATGGCAAGATCCAAACCAAAACAAATCACAACGGCGGTATCAACGGTGGTATTTCCAACGGGATGCCAATTCTCTTTCAATGCGTAGTCAAACCGACAGCCTCTATTTTTAAAGAACAGGATACTGTTGATTATCTAAGCAAACAACCTGTTAAACTACAGATTCAAGGACGTCATGATCCAGCGATCTTACATCGCGCACGCGTTGTGATCGACAGCGTAACAGCATTAGGTCTATTGGATCTGCTATGCCAACAAGAGGCGACAAAAAGTATGAAAGAGGAGGTACGCGCATGATTGCATCCATTTCTCCTTCTCATTGTGTAGGAAATGTGCAGATACCACCAAGCAAGAGCATGGCACATCGTGCGATCATCGCTGCTTCTTTGGCCGATGGGATCTCGCATATTCATAATGTCGATTTCAGCGACGATATTCTAGCTACCATAGAAGGTATGCGACAACTGGGCGCTGAAATCATGATTGAAGGACATGAAGTGATCATCAAGGGTATCCAAGATTTCAAGCATCTTCAAACAAATGAGATTTTTTGCTGTGAATCGGGATCTACTCTTCGTTTTTTCATTCCAATCTTTTCGCTGTGTAATCAATTGATACGCTTTACAGGAAAAGGACGTCTTCTGCAGCGTCCGCAAAGCGTCTATCAGACGATCTTTCATAAACAGGGATTGCGCTTTGATCACAATGCAGATCACATTATCATAGAGGGAAGCTTACAACCAGGTTCTTATACAATTGACGGAAATATTTCTTCGCAATTTATCACTGGTCTATTATTTGCTTTACCATTGTTACCACAAGATTCGATCATCCAGATCAATCCTCCATTTGAATCACGATCTTATGTGGATCTCACCTTGCAAATGTTAAAACAGTTTTCGATCAATGCCGTTTTTTTAGACCCGCATACGATCAAAATTGAAGGGAATCAACGATACCGGGCTACGGATGTCACAATTGAAGGGGATTTCTCACAATTTGCCTTTTTTGCTGTTCTCGCCGCTATCCAAGGTGATCTCACCATTACTGGTATAACCAATAACAGCTGTCAGGGTGATAAGCAAATCTTGTCGATCCTGCAGGATTTTGGTACTGTGATCGAAGAAAAAGAGAATGGTTATTTGATTCATCAAGCATCCTTGCAGGCTCATTCGATCGATCTGAACAATTGTCCGGATCTTGGACCGATCCTTTTCGTATTAGCAGCTATGTCACATGGAACGACGTACATTTATAATGCAGGACGCTTACGTATCAAAGAAAGCGACCGTATTGCCGCAATGCAATGTGAAATGAAAAAATTTGGCGTTGTTATGCGCTGTGATGAAGAGGAAGTATGGATTCAAGGCAATCCATCCGGTTATTCGTGTCACACTCTTTTAGAAGGCCATAATGATCATCGAATCGTCATGGCCATGAGCATCATGACCTTAGTAAATAAAGATGCTTGTAAGATCGAAGGCGCACAGGCAATTCGCAAATCCTATCCTTCCTTTTTTGAAGATGTTAAAAAACTGCACGGAAAGGTGGAACTATTATGATTAAAAAAGATACAACGTTTGTCATTATCGGACTTGGCCTTTTAGGTGGTAGCTATGCGATGGGTTTAAAACAAGCAGGCTATCGTGTCTTTGGAGTAGCTAGACGTCAGGAGACGATTGATTATGCATTAGAACATCAGCTCATCGACAAAGGAACCTTGGATCCAGAAGCTTTTTTAGATCAAGCAGATATCGTGATCTTTGGATTATATCCACATACGATGATCGAATGGATCCAAGAACATCAACACGCTTTTCGACCTGGAACACTGTTGACCGATGTTAGTGGTGTAAAAGTGAATGTTGCAGATCGGGTACAGTCTTTCCTTCGTGAAGATGTAGAGTTCATCGCTGCCCATCCGATGGCCGGTCGTGAAACCAGCGGGATCGAATACGCCAATACGGAGATGTTCAAAGCCGCAAACTATATCATCGTTCCTACCGAAAAGAATAGCGAGGATGCGATTGCGACATCAAAGCAGTTGGCACAGATCTTGCAGTTTCATCACATTGCTATTCTCAATATGAAAGAACACGATGAAATGATCGGTTTTCTCTCACAGCTCACACACGTAATTGCTGTTTCATTGATGAATACACATGACAATGCACATCTCGTCGAATATACCGGAGATTCATTCCGTGATTTGACCCGAATTGCCAAGATCAATGAGACCATGTGGACAGAATTATTTCTTTTGAATAAAGAGATCCTGCTTTCTGAAATCGATGCGTTTTCTAAAGAATTGAAACATTTCCGTGATACGCTTGCTGATGAAGATACAGGAGAGATGAAGCGATTATTCATTCAATCGACACAACGCAGAAAAAAATTTGATGTACTGAAATAAAAAAAGGCCGTTTCGCCCAGAAGAACCTTTTAAAGTGGTACCGTTGTCAAGGACAAAAATAAAAAAAGAGCTTTGAATGTATT
>CBCTZR010000064.1:0-12659 GCA_965151435.1 uncultured Merdibacter sp.
TATTTTTATGCACCTCTTATATCCATCATTAATCTTAACTTAATGATATTGGGCAGGAAGCTGCTATCCATGGCCCTCGCATTGGTACTTGCCCTGGCAATGTCCGTGACGGCCTTCGCCTTCAGCGATACCCGGGGCACTGGGCGGAGGAAACCATACGCGCCATGACGGAAAAGGGCTATCTCAGCGGCTATCCGGATGGCACCTTCGGGCCGGACAACACAATCAGCCGGGCGGAGTTCATGAGGATCTTGACCTCCATGTATGGCCTGACGGAACGGTCAGACGCTTATATCCTTTGGACAGACGTCCGCTCTGACGCATGGTACGCCCCCCTGTATGGGAGCCGGTCTGCTGCTGCCGCTGTATTCGGGGCATTACATCTATCCGGAGGAGCCTCTGACCCGGCTGGACGTGGCCTACGCCATCCTCATGACCCATGACAGCGAATTTGACTATGAGAGCACCTCGGTCCAGTCCATGGGCGACTATGCCGGATACGCCGGCGACGCGGACGTGTGCGCCGTAATCTCCACGGCGCTGGACAGGGGCATCATGAAGGGAACGGGCAGCGGCTTCGCGCCTTACGAATACATGACCCGGGCGGAGCTGTGCACCTTGCTCAGCCGGCTGAAACCTGAGGAAGCCGACGTGTAAAAGCTTAACGGCATCATTGACGGCCTGATCGACGATGTGGCCGCCAGCGCGCCTGCCCAGGGGGTGCCGGGCACTGTGGAGGGCTATTCCGAGGAGTATGAGTAGGCGCTCTTTGAGATGGTGAACACGGCACGGACGGAGAACGGACTTCCCGCGTTGTACTGGAGCAACGCCCTGGCCGGCATTGCCCGAAACCATGGCGCGGACATGATCCGCTGCCCTGAATGAGTATGCCGGGCTTCGGGAGCAGGCACAGGGTTTCGACCTGGTGCAGCTGTATGAAGCAAGGCAGGCCATCCGCCCCGGCAAAGAACAAGAAGCGGAGAACCGGGCACAAGAGGTTTACGGCGAGAAGTACAACCCACTGCTGATGTTTGACAGCAAAAAGTCAGTTTCCCGTATGCTGCATGAGGATATTGAGCGGCAGGCAGTACGGAGAATGATGCGACAGGCGCATAAGGAGCAGCAGACTTTTCAAAAGAAAAAGAGTGAACAGGAACGGTAACCCACCGTTCCTGTTCACTACAAACCTTAACGGGATTTCCCCATAACATTTGATTTGTCTTGATAATTATTTACATCCCATCATTCAATAAAACCAAAGTATATCGCAGCAGCTGCGGCAAGAGCGATTCGATACCAGCCAAAAATTCTGAAATTATATTTTTTGATGAACGACATAAGGAAACGAATAGATATTATCGATACCAAAAACGCAACCAACATTCCGGTAAGTAGTACAGCACACTCAATAGCTGTAAATTTTATGGGCTCTACTCCCGTTTTAGTGGATAGGAGTATTTAGAAAGGGTTAGGGACAGCGAGTTGGAGTTTACCAGCAACGAGGTAAATCATCGAGGCAAAGCCCTCATAGGTATTAAAGCCACGGCCTTTCCGTTTGGCTGCCTGTATCATGGAGTTAATACCCTCACAGACAGCGTTGGTAATGCGGTGGTAGAAGTAGGCCAGTATCTTCTCCTTGTGGTTGCGTAGTGTGGTGGCAGCGTCTTTCATGGTCCAACATACAATTATGGTAACGACTCAGAGAAAGGCGGTTATCCATAATGTTAAACGAAAACAAAAAATCAATCAGGAAATCAAAAGGACTTTCACAAGAGGAACTTGCTGTTAAGCTGAATGTGGTTCGATAGACAATTTCCAAATGGGAGCAAGGGTTGTCTGTTCCTGATTCTGATATGTTGATTTCTATAGCAGAAGTGTTAGAAACACCAGTAAGTACTTTGCTTGGAGAAACGATTTCCGAGTCGAAAGCTGCTGATTTCAGAGCAATTTCTTACTGAATGTTTATTAATATCCCAAGTTTTCATGTATTAGAATTATTTCAAATTCGCCAGTCATAGGTTTTTCCCATAATACCGAAAGTCCTCTACATATTCTTTCCGGGCTTTTACAATCATAACATTTGTCCGCTTTTATTGCACAAGGCGTTTTGACTCCTAGCCTTTGGTCATTTAACGGAGCTTCAATATTTCTTGCCCTGTACAATGCACTGTCATAATCCTTCTCAATCTTGTTCTCACCTATGACAAAATAAACCTTTTCATGCCCATAAAATATGGATGCTGCGTTTGCCTCTAGACGAACCTCTTTACTTGTTTTTCCTTCCGGTATCCTATTATGCCAAAACACTTGATTATGTGTACTTAGACTTTCAAAAAGTCCCATCTTTTCTAATGTCATAGAACCTGCAAATCCTACAGTTTGATTATCAATTTGGGAATTTATATAGTTAGCTGCTTCGGAAGCAGTTTCAAAGCAATTAACAATATAGCCTAATGAAATCAAGTTTTTCTTTATCAAATCAAAATTTCTTCCCGCCGTCTATTGACCTTGATTGTGAGGAAAATAGGCGGCTTTTTAATTTCTATATGCGTTCATAGATAAAAAAAGCTCTTCGCATGATGATCATTGCCCATAGTTTTTGACATCGATCACCTTGCGAATCGCTTTCTTTCATAACAGACGTAAGCGCAACAGTTCTTTTGTCACACCTTCCTCTTCCACATCTTCACAAACTGCATTTGCAATATCTTTCAGCGCGTCTGGGGCATGTGCCATCGCTACTCCATGATGACACTTCCGCAGTGTTTCAAAATCATTCATGCTGTCTCCAAACCCAATCGTATCTTTCATCGAAGCACCCAAATGATCGACGATCATTTGGATGCCGACACCTTTATCAATTCCTTTCATCGTTATCTCTCCATGAGAGTACGCATCGATATTCACGTCAAACCATACGATATTGGCAATCAAATCGATCGTTTCAAGCAATGAATGTTTGTTTTTTTCAACAGAGAAAGAAATCTTTTGCACATCGTCGATCACATCCTGTGTATCAAATAAACACACTTTGTAATGAGCATTCCAATAGTCTCTTTCTTTCAGATCTTTTTTCCTTCTCTTTAGAAAACCATCATTGAATTTCTTCGTTTGATAGGTATATTCCATACCGTCTATATTATACAGCGCATCACTGGCATCTAAGATCTTTTTGATCTGCTCGAATTTGATTCTTGGGATTTTTTCATTTCGCAAAATCTTCCCTTCTACTTCCACATAGGCTCCGGCATTGCAGATATATCCATCAAAAAATGGAATATAGGCATGCAGTCCGTTCTTATTTCTTCCTGTACACGCGCATAGGAAATGCCCATTCTCTTTTAGCTTCCGAAGTGTCTGCAGCATCGTCTTTGACAATTCTCCGTATTGATTAGCAATGGTTCCATCAAAATCGAAAAAGATGATTTTCATTTTTTATATGATTAATGGCTCCTCATCTTGTTCCAGATTGGCACCATTCGATGTTAAGAATTCCTGCATCCAGTAATAAGATTTCTTTGGAATGCGTTTCTTCGTACCATTCCCAAGATCATCCATATCCACATAGATCCAGCCATACCGCTTTTTCATCTCTCCGGTACCTAAAGATACAAGATCGATACATCCCCACATCGTATAGCCCAACACCTCGCAATGATCCAGGCAAATCGCCTTGCGAATTTCCTTAAAGTGTTTCTTTAGGTAATCGATCCGGTATTCATCATGAATTTCTCCATTTTCATCAATCTTGTCAATTTCACCCAATCCATTTTCCGCAATAAACACTGGCTTTTGATAACGATCATATACCTCATTGATCACATAGCGAAGACTCATCGGATCCAAAGGCCAGCCCCAATTGGTCGTTGGCAAGTATGGATTGGTATCCATGCTCATGATATCGCAGCCTTTAATCGGAAATTCGGTCTTTGTATTTACCGTCGTTGAACGATAACAGCTGAAAGAATAGAAATCCAACGTACCTTCTTTTAAGATTTCCAGATCCCCGGGTTCAATTGGAAGCTCTACGCCTTTTTCTTCCAAGATCGTTTGTGCATAGCCTGGATAATATCCACGCATCATCACATCAGAGAAATACCAAGTACGTCTGCGCGTCTGCATCTGCATAAATACATCTTCCGGTTTACAAGTCAATGGATAACATGGACTGGACGCATACATTGCGCCAAACATCGCATCCGGCATCATTTCTTTTCCCATCTTTACCACCTTTGCACTGGCGACAAACATATGATGTGCACCAACAAAACGACTATAATCATCATATTGCGTACATCCTAGCGCCATATATCCATTCAACGAGTTGATTTCGTTAAATGTGATCCAGTATTTTACTTTTCCTTTATAACGCTCAAATAAGGCTTTGCATAAACGAACGTAACAATCGATCGTATGACGATTTAACCAACCATGATAGGTATCTGCCAAATATGCAGGGATCTCATCATGACAGATCGTGATCAACGGTTCAATCCCATAAGACAAGCATGTATCGATGATGTCTTCATAAAACTTCAAGCCTGCTTCCAACGGTGTTTCCTCATCTCCGGTCGGGAACAGACGTGTCCAGCAAATCGAGAAGCGAAATACGCTGCTTCCCATTTCTGCTAACATCTTGATATCTTCTTTATAGTGAAAAGCAAAATCAACTGCGTGCAGACTTGGATAATAATAGTTCGGATCTAAATATCCTTTCGCCCCATCCGGGAGAGGAAGCCCGCGTGCGGGCTGTACTCCTTTTGTCCCATCTGGCATAATATAAGTAAGCTTTCTTGGTTCTGTATGAGAACCTTGAGTGACAAAGTCCAGTGTTGTCAATCCTCGTCCACTTTCCTCATATCCACCTTCTGCCTGAAAATCTGCAAGACCGCCTCCCCAAAGAAAATTCTTAGGAAACTCTAACTTACGCATTTGCTTCCTCCTTCTGCAAACGAGCAGCTTGTCTGTTGGACATCTTCACAAATGGTGCATACAGGACCATTGCTGCAGCAAGCGCAACCAGCTGAACGATCACACCTTGCATACCAAAGCCTAAGAATGCAGTGATGATCGGCGGTAATCCAACTGGTACGCTGACGATGGAAGGTGTGAGGAAACCGATGGATACAGCACCTAAAGCAATACCTGTCGTTAAAGCAGAACCTAATACGAATGGCAAGAAATATGTTGGATTCAACACGATCGGAATACCGAATACCATTGGTTCACTGATACCGAAAATTCCTGGAATCAAGGAAACCTTTGCAATTTCTTTCTCCTCTTTACGTTTTCCAAAGATCAGCAGATCTAACAACAATGCCATCGCACATCCGCCACCGCCAAATACGGTGAATGCAATCCAGAATGTATCGGTAATCGCTTCGGTAGGAGCTAATCCTTGTTCTACTAAAGCCATATTCGTTGCTAATGCAGCAATGACCAACGGCTGACGAATCGGGAACAATACCAAGCCGCCATGAATACCCAAGAACCAGAACAACTGCATCAAGATGATCAATACGATGATACCGCCAGGTGATTGGAAAATAGTCTGTAATGGCGTTTGCACAACGGCATAGATCCATTCATTCAAGTAACTTCCTGTTGTCATCTGGAATACAGCGCCAAAGATCATGACAATCAAAATGACGATAAACGCAGGAATCAAGATATTAAAGCCCGTTGCAATTCCAGAAGGAACTTCTTTTGGCATGCGGATCTTAATTTTTTCAACTTTATTCAAGGCATAGAATAATTCACATACGATCAATGATAAGATCATCGCGATGAACAATCCCTGAGCACCAGTAACCGTACTCGCAAGACCAGCACCAGTTTGCGTCACTTCTTCAAACGTAACCGAAACAACATTTGGAACTACGCTAACAAAAGAAGCAACACATAAAGCACCTGTCACCACTTCTGGTGTCTTATTGCGCTTTGCCATCTGCAATCCGATAAAAAAGCAAACATAGATTGAAATAAAACCGATCGTTCCATAGTTGATCGCATTGAAACCGCCTTTCAGGTTTGCCAATATCGGTATGAATTTTGCCAAACCTACATCTGTTGAACAGATTAGATTTGTAAATAGATTCGCAAATGATCCGATAACGACAAATGGCAAGAACTGTGTAAATGCATTTTTAATCGCACCTAGATACTTATTATCATCTACTTTTTCAGCAATTACCAACAGCTTATCACTGAATTTATCAAAAAATCCCATCGTTTATTTTCCTCCTAATACTTCTTCTGCCTGACGGATTACTTCTTTACCGTCTCCTCTTCCATAGGCCATCGCATTGATAACCACTACAGGAATATCCTCTCCGACGATTCGCTGGATCTTTCTTTGAATATGTCGTACTTGTGGTCCTAGCATCAATATATCGAAATTTCCAAGTTCTGCTTCTACACGATCCTGTTCAACAGCCCAAATCGTATAATCTTTTCCCTCAGCTTTTGCTGCTTCCTTCATTTTTTCTACAATCAAGCTGGTCGATACACCAGCATGACACGCTAACATAATTCTCATTTTATCTTTTCCTCCAATTCAGAAACTCTTTCACTCAATGAAATGATCTCACTTGCGATATCCTTCAACAAACTGCCCATTGTTAAATGATCCTGTGCATGGACCATAAGAATATCCATCTTTAATTCTTTTCCACTTGCATTCTCATGCAAAAGATTTGTCTGAATTTGATGTGCTTTATGCAATTCTTCTGTCGCATAAGCAATTTTTGCTCTTGCTTCTTCAAAATTTCTTTCACGAGCAGCCTCCATTGCCATCATCGCGCCAGATTCCGCATTACCTGCATATAATATAATTTCAAATCTTGAATCAAACTCTTCCATACTATTACCTCTTTAGCCTTCTATTTGTTCTGCAATTTCCTTAAATGTTTCAAAACATGGTTTCTGTATCAAGCTTTGTATATTCTTTCTCTTTGAAAACAGATGATAAATTCCTTTATAGAGCCCATCCAAACGCTCCGTTTTTGAATAGGACCAAGATACGAGAAAGATGATCTGAATCAGATCGTTCCCCCACTCCACCGGTTCTTTTAATACAGCAATCGCTACAAACGTCTTATCACTGACCGATACCGTAGGATGTGGTAGAGCAATCGCCCTCATGAAGGTCGTTTTCCCAAGATGTTCACGCTCCATGACATATTCATATAATGAAGATTGTGCATATCCCTGTTCAACGATCTTATTACATAATTCTTTTAAGATCTCTTCATATTGATCTTTGCGGATGTCGGAATAGAATAACTCCGAACTGAAATAGTTCAAAAAGTTTGGCTGGTCCTGTTTTTCAAACTGATGTTTAATTTCTACCACATTTTCTTCATTTAAAAATACTGGCATTTCAACGATCGGCACCGGCACAAAATCTTGAATCGTCACCGTTGTGAAAATATAATCGATATCTTGATAATCATAATTCAACACATCTTTGACATCACAGGTTTGGATTGTCTTAATACTATTGCCAAACAACTGTTTTACTTTCAGCTCTAATAGCCTAGTACTTCCCCGTCCAGTTCCACATACCAAAAGGATATTCTTACGCATGTCTTTGTTTCTTTTTTCCAGAGCAAGCGCAAACGACAATGCAATATATCCGATTTCGTCTTCGCTTATTTTTCGTAAATACTGCTCATACAGCACCGCACTTGCCAAAGTGGCAATTTCAAATGCAAACGGATACTCTTTTCTAATATCTTCTAAAAGGGGATTTTCAATAGAAAAACCATATTTAAGACGTTCTTTCAACGGAATGATATGTTGGCACAAATTCATCTGAAGTTCAATATCGCTCATCAGATCCAGACCAAACGTATCTTTCACCCGCAGCAGCATCTCTTGGACCAAATCTAAGATCTGCTGATTGTATACCATATTGCTCTTTGTATCATCACGACCCCAGTTTTGTCTGCATGTTAACTGAACGGTGATATAATTTCGTTCATTCTCAGGTATTTTGATTGCAAATGCATTTTCCAGATATTTTGTAATCAAACTCGCTACATGGACATTTTTTTCATCACGCGTAGAAAACTGGTGATTAGCATCCAAGAAAAACCCTTTTTGCATCCGCATCACGCTAACAAACAGATGCATGACCAAGCTATCTCTAGAAATACCGGCAATTGAATATCCTTCTTTTGCCAATAAGTCATTCAACATCTGATTGATCGTATCGATGATGGATTCATGTTTTACATGGCGATAATTTTTCAAGCATTTGACCATACATTGGCGAATATCAAATTCACTTCCGTTGATACGAATTCCATAATTAGGTTTCGACTGCAGATCAATACGGAACTCTTTTAAATATTCTTTAACGCTTTTGATCGTGCTTGCCATCGTCGAATTCGATACATACATCTGTTCTGCCAAATCTTCTATTTTGACATAAACAGGGTCCTTCAATAACTGCAATGCGATATAATACATACGCTCTTCGGCATTTTTGGGATAAGGATCTTGAATGCCTTTTAACATAAAGTCTCGATACTTCTTCGAATCCTTTACTTGAAGATGATAACCGTAGTGTTTTTTCGAAACAATGAAAACACCATACTTCTCTTCTTCATAATTAATGGATTTGATTAAAGTTTGTATCGTTTTCTTTGAAACATTCAAATGGCTGGACAGCTCATCTGATGTGACAAAAGAATCTTCTTTAATCAACTCCAATACAGCTTTCACCCTTTCAGTTTTCATAGTACACTTCACTCCTACTCAGCAACTATTCTCTGTACGTCGATACCGATATGCTAGGAGTCATTGGACTAGTAACAATGAACATATCAGCTTTTGTACATTCTAATCATATGGAAATCCGAAACAAATTTCCATTTAATAATTTACATCTATAAAAGAGAAACTTTTAAGATTTTTCTTCTATTCTTCTCATTTCCATAAAAAAACTCCTGCCTGTCTTTGGCAAGAGTTCGTACAGCTAAGAAGCAAATTGACTATTGAACAATTGTGCATAAGCACCATTACGATTCAATAATTCTTCATGTGTTCCCTGTTCGATAATGTTTCCCTGTTCCATGACTAAGATCAAATCTGCATCGACGATCGTTGAAAGACGATGTGCGATAATAAAGCTCGTCTTCCCTCTCATCAACAGTTCCATCGCATGGTTGACGTGTTGTTCACTGACCGTATCGATGCTGCTGGTCGCTTCATCCAATATCAAGATATGAGGATTCATCAGCAGGACTCTTGTAATGGAGAGCAACTGTCGTTGGCCTTGTGACAAGACATTGCTATTAGAATGCAGCATCGTATCATATCCGTTATTTAGACGAATGATAAATTCATGCGCGCCGCTTTTCTTTGCAGCCTCCATAATTTCCTGCCGCGTCGCCTGTGGTTTGCCATATGCGATATTTTCAGCAATCGTACCTTCAAATAAATACGTATCTTGTAATACCATACCAAATTGAGAACGCAGGGAGTCACGGCTCACTTCATCGATACGTTGTCCATCTACGCGGATACAACCACTCTTCACATCATAAAAACGCATCAGAAGATTGACCAATGTTGTTTTTCCGGCACCAGTCTTCCCTACGACTGCAACTTTGCTGCCAGCACTTATAGATAGTGAAATATCCTCCATAAGCGGTTTTTTATCATCATAGGCAAACGATACATGATCGAAAGATACGCTTCCTTCTTCCAACTGCAATTCTTTTTGATTTCGATCATCACTTTGATTTGGAAGATCCATGATCGCAAAGATGCGTCTTCCGCTAGAAAGTGCGCTCTGCAGCTGCGTCATGACACCGGTGATCTCCGTAAACGGTTTAGAGAACAAATTGGAATACATCAAGAACGTAGAGATATTCCCAATCGTGATCTGTCCAAAAAATGCCAATACGGCGCCAAGCGCACCAACGATCGCATAAGCGGTATTCATCACGAAGCGTGTGCTAGGATTTGCTAATGAACCGTAAAACTGTGATTTGACACCAGATACATACAGCTGTTGATTATATTCTTCAAAGCGCTGCTGTGCATCCTTCTCATAACCGAATGCCTTTACGCTGCGAATACCACTAAGCATTTCTTCACTAAAACCATTCAATTTTCCTAATACGTTTGCTTGTTCATTAAAATAACGATTGGTCCGTACAGTGATGATCCGCGCAACCAAATACGTAAATGGTGCGGAGATGACAACGATCAATGTCATGATCCAATTGATCCGAATCATGAAGAGAAATGTTAATACGATCGTAGCTACACCGCTGAGCATGGTCGACAGCGATTGTAGAAATCCATCACTGATAAAATCAATATCATTGATAAAACGGGAAATGAGGTCTCCTCTCGCGTTTTGATCATAAAAAGCGATCGGTAACTGTTCTAACTTCTCGTAGAGCTGTCTTCTTAAAACGCTGCTGCTCGAAAAAGCAATTCGGTTGCTGGCAGCCATCATTCCCCAGTTAAAGACTGAATACAATACATACATGAGGATCAACAATGAAATATTCAGAAATAACGTGGAAGTTTGCATTCCTTTCGAAATATGATCGATGATATTACCAATCAACAACGGTGCCGCTACGTTCAATAAAACAGATAACACGGCACAGATTAGCGACAATAACAACAATCCTTTAAAAAGCCATAAAAAGGCGATCAATCGCTTCAACACTTCTTTTATGCTCATATGCGATCCACCTCTTTTTCAATTTTCTGTGTCTTGCATAAATCACGATACTGTGCACAATGATCATATAGTTGTTCATGCGTATCAAAACCTGCGATTTTTCCCTCTTGCAGCACGAGGATGCGATCACAAGTCAACAGCGTTGAAACCCGTTGCGACACGATGATCCTTGTCACCTGATCATAATGCATACGAAGCGCTTTTCGCAATGCTGCATCCGTTTTGAAGTCCAATGCGCTACAGGAATCATCTAAGATCAAGATCGATGGTTTTCTTAACAGTGCACGCGCAATACACAAACGCTGTTTTTGTCCACCGGAAAAATTTGCTCCTCCTCGCTCTACTTTCGCATCCAATTGATTTTTTAATTCTTTGACAAATTCACTGGCCTGTGCATCTTCCAACGCCTGCCAGATTGCTGCATCCGTAACATTTGTTTTTCCAAAGCAAATATTATCGCGGATCGTTCCATAAAACAGTTCATTCGCCTGAGGAACACTTACGACCTGTTGACATAACTCCATATGTGCAATTGATCGAATATCCTGACCAAACAATCGTATTTGACCTTCCTGAGCATCATAGAAACGCTTGATCAGATGGATCAACGTCGTTTTCCCTGCACCGGTCCCGCCAATGACTCCAATATTCTCTCCCTTGCGAATCGTAAAGGTCAAATCAGACAAAGCAGCCTCCCCATCCCCATAAGAGAATCGCACATTCGCAAATTCGATTGCGTTTTCATGATCAAAGTGAAAGATCGGATCCGTCCCATCCTGCATCGTCGGTTCATATTCCAGCACTTCATTCACTCGTTGAGCACTAGCTGCAGCTTTTGTAAAGATCACGATCAGATTGCTCAAAGCGACCAACGCTGTTAATATGGAAGAAGCATAATTGATAAAAGCAACGATAACGCCAGGAGCAATTGAACCCTCTTCAATCTGCCAAACTCCTTTATATAACAAAACGACGATTGCCATATTTAACACAAATGCAGTCAATGGATTCAGCCAAGCGGATAAACGAGCAATTTTCAACATCTGCTCTTGCAAACCATCGATATTTTCTTCCACTCTCTTTTTCTCTCTTCGCTGCGATACAAAAGCACGAATCACACGAATACCCGAGAAATTATCCTGCAATACGGTCGCAAATTGGTCTAATTTTTTCTGATATTGACGATATAGTGGCGTTGAATAACGTATGAATAAAAACAGGATCAAAGAGATAAACGGGACGGCAGCGATCAATACCAAAGAAAGCTGAAAATCTAAGATCATCGCCATGACGATGGCACCAATGATGATAAATGGGGAACGAACAACCAACCGAATCAACATCGCAACGGCCAGCTGTAATTGATTGATATCATTTCCTAAGCGATTTACTAAAGATGATGTGGTGAAATGGTCAATATCACGATAGGAAAACGATTGAATATGCGCATACATACGATTTCGCATATCCGTTCCAAATCCTTGTGAAGCCAATGCTGCATTATATTGGCAAACCATCGAAAAGCAAAAACCGATAATGACCATTGCGATCATCAAAAGTCCCAACTTAACAACAACTTGAAAATCATGGCTAACTACACCATCATTGATCATATATGCCATGATCGTCGGTAAGATCAGTTCCAATACAGCTTCCATCCATTTACAAAATGGACCTAACGTACATTGAAGCCAGTAAGGTTTTAAATATTTCACCAATTTACGCATCTTAACACATCCGATTCTATTTCATTTCTTACACATACCTTATTATTATAAACAATTCTCATGATATTTCACTTGTTTTCTTTAGAATCTTACCCGCTTCCTTCGTTTTTATTTGTCATTTTATCGTTTGCTTCACTGATCAAAAGAAACTGTGATATGCTATAAGTCCCATCTTTGACAGTCAAAAAAGCATAAAACTCAAGAATACCTTATAAATAAAG
>CBCTZR010000065.1:0-12624 GCA_965151435.1 uncultured Merdibacter sp.
TGATTGAATCTGTGAGTTTGCACCATTTTTTTATTAAAAAGTCCTAAAGACAGGTCATTTTCTTTTCGATCTTACATGCTATAATTGAAAGAAGAAAGAAGGTTCACCATGGAATATATCACACAAACACAAGGTTTACGACAACAAAAACTTTGGATCATCCCCATCTATGAAGAAGACGAGATCCCATCGTTCCTCTCTTCCATGCATGCTGAAACGATTCAACGCATCGATCGTAAAAAAGGGCAATTGACGAAGATCTTGCCTTTCAGCAATCATGAGATTCCTACCCTATGTTTTATCGGTATGGGCAAAAAGAAAGAAATGACCTATGCGATCGCAAAGCAATGCTTTGGTAAAGCATTTTATGCGCAAAATGAAGAATGCTGTCTCTTTCTGGACAGTGCGATCTGTGAGGAAGTCGATGCAGATAGCATCGCGAAAGCCGCAGGTTATGCTAGTGTGTACAGCACCTACCGCATGCAAAAGATCAACAAACCACCTAAAGATCCCCTTCCAGTCACCTTTATCTCTGATCATCCTTTACAGGATAAAGTCGAAGAAGGCATTCTGTTAGCAGAATGCATCAATCATGCCCGCACGTTAGGAAATCTGCCTTCCAATTACTTGACACCGGATGCCTTTGTTCAAGAAGCGCTGCAGCTGGCAAAAACCTTTGATCTGGAAATCGAAATATTGGATACCATGGATCTGGAAGAAATGGGAGCCGGGGCATTGATCGGCGTCAATAACGGTTCAAACAATGAAGCCTATCTGCTTACGATCACCTATCGAGGAAATGGTAAAGCTGCCATGAATGCATTGGTAGGAAAAGGAATCACCTTTGACAGCGGCGGCTATTGCCTGAAACCACGTACATCCATGACCAAGATGAAATACGATATGTGCGGTGCAGCAAACGCGCTATGCGCCTTTGAATACTTGGTCCGTTCAAAAGCCAAGGTCAATGTGATGGCCGTTTTAGCGATCACCGAAAACAAAATTGGACCGGATGGCTTTACACCGGATGATGTGCTGATCTCACTCAGCAAACAGACGATCGAAGTGACCAATACCGATGCAGAAGGACGTTTGATCCTATGCGACGCCATCACCCATGCCTGCAACAAGCAAGCAAAACGCATCATCGATCTGGCTACCTTGACAGGCGCCTGTGTCAACGCACTCGGAGAGCGCTATACCGGTACCTTCACAAACGATCAGCGTTTCTTACAGGCATTCCACCAAGCGGCACACCAAAGCGGTGAACTCGTTTGGCAATTGCCGATCGATGAAGAATTCCACAAAGAGATCCATAACAGCGAAATAGCCGATCTCATCAATTCCGTGCCAAATGGTAAAGGCGGCAG
Organism: uncultured Merdibacter sp.; assembly: GCA_965151435.1. GTDB lineage: Bacteria > Bacillota_I > Bacilli_A > Erysipelotrichales > Erysipelotrichaceae > Merdibacter. The sequence goes on from CBCTZR010000065.1 coordinate 1,371, forward strand.
TTGTTTGGCAGCAGCCTTCCTTGAAGAATTTGTACCGGATGGCGTTCAATGGATCCATCTGGATATCGCTGGTCCTGCTGAGACGAACCGATCCGATGGGTATGCCCAAAAAGGCGCAACCGGTGTGATGATCGAAACGATCACTCGATTCCTATCTAAATAATTTTTCATGACTAGCAGCGAATCTTTCGCTGCTTTTTTGTTCAATGCTTTGCTAAACGATTCAAAGAGGAACAGATGCATTGCCTTCTGCATAAACTAAAAAAGATATTTATTCGATACAAGATAAGCTTGTATTTTAAACAATCTATTGTATAATATAAATATCCTTATAAACTAGTATTAATTACTAGATATTAAAGTCAGGAGGCCTTATCATGAAAAATACGAATGTCTTTATGAAATATCCGCATGTTTCGTCTATTTCTTTTCATCCAAACACAGCGATCAAAAAGAATACCTCATTTTTCAAAGATCCCGGTAGCGCAATCACACATTTAATCGGATGCATCCTTTCTCTGATCGCTGCCGTTCCATTGATGATCCAGGCAATACGGACCCATGATGCACTCGTGATCTTCTCCATGCTTGTCTTTTCTGTATCCATGCTTTCTCTCTATGCAGCAAGTATGTGCTATCACACGTTCGATACTACGCCTAGAGCCAACCGTATCCGCAAGAAGATCGATCATATGATGATCTTCGTCTTGATTGCAGGAAGTTACACCCCTATTTGTCTGCTTTCACTAAGAGACAACGGTGGTCTGCTCTTATTGAGCATCGTATGGGGCATCGCCTTCCTAGGCTGCATTTTAAAACTGTGTTGGGTATACTGTCCAAAATGGGTGTCTTCCCTGTTATATATCGCGATGGGATGGATCTGCATCTTTGCGATCTCCCAGCTTTTTCAGGCATTGACTTCCTCGCAGTTCACATGGTTGCTTGCCGGAGGAATCATCTATACGATCGGTGGTGTGATTTACGCCTTGAAACTGCCGATTTTTAACCAGTTGCATCCAAATTTCGGCAGTCATGAGATTTTTCACCTGTTTGTCATGGGTGGAAGCTTCTGTCATTTTATCGTGATGTTCCTTCTCGTTTGACCAATTGCTCATTCTTCATCACAAAAAAAAGATAGGTGGTTCATCGCTTCTCTGCTAGCTCTGCTGCGATGGGTCTTCCCTATCTTTCTTTTTGTATTGCTTATTTCAACACGTAATGAACCAGATCTTTCCGTTGTTTGATATTTAGCTTCTGCAAGATCGTGGAGATGTAACTTTTGACAGTATTGGAAGAGATGTTCAGCTGCTGCGCGATCTCCTGATTTTTCCATCCCCGAGCGGCCAGCATCGCTATTGCAAATTCTGTCGTCGTCAGATTATCCGCCACATCATGTCCCGTCGCCGGATTGTGCACTTTTCGCCAACCGGAAGAAAATCGGTAAGTGATCGCGATGATTCGTTTAAAATCCTCCGGCCATCGTGGTTTGATCACTGATTCCAGCATACCGCCCAATAAACCATGATGTTCGCCAAAGCATTCTATCAGATCATCCGGACGCGCCAATTCCCAGGCCTTCAATAAATGGTGCTGTGCCTGCTGTGTCCTTTTTAAGCTCATATTATCAATCGTCGCAATCATATGAAGATAAATAGCTGTGATCGGATATTTCTGAGCACCCATTGCCAATGTTGCCTCGACAACACCAAGACTTCTTTCATATTGTTTCTCCAAATACAGATGATGCGCTTGTACATAGAGAGCAAATGCACGCAACCCTGGTGGCAGGATCGAAAGAAATCCCTTCACTTCCTGGAAATCCTTCGAGATCGGCAGATGCAACAAGATCGCTGCAGCAGAAGCGACGAATGCATGGATCGCTTTTTGATAAGGCGTTGCTTCTTTCCCTTCTTCCGATTTCAAAATGCGTTCAATTTCACCAAGTGTATATTTCGAACGTTGGATCTCACCTAATGGCAGATTTGCAAAGCTATAGATCAGACAAGCAGAAAGCCGTAATCCATCATCCGGACAAGTCAGATACCGCTCAGTCAATTGCACGGCTTTCTCTGCCTGTCCGCTGAAATAATAATATTCTGCATAAGCAATATCTCTTTGTTGCTTTTCAGCGATCTTTTCAATTTCTTCCAAACAATGGCCGGGAGTGAAGCTCAGATTCAACAATGGCATCAGCCCCATGAGAAGAGAAGAAGTCATTTCTTGTTTCGATCGCGGATCTCTTGGCTTTTCCGCATTTTCCGGTATCCTCCACGAACCGCCAAATTTTATAACTCCATTGATTCTCCCTTGCGCACAGTATTTCTGTATCAAACGCTGTGAGACATTCCATAGTTCTGCCATTTCTTTGACCGTTCGATACTCCATCGTGCTCTCCCCCTCTTTTTCAAGCGATCGCCATTGTGGTACAATGCATCGTTTTACGCCTTTATTATACGCTTTTTTGTGTTTTGTTTCAAAATATTTGCTTTAAAGCAACACAAATCTCTATACAATTTCTGAATGGTTCACCATTTAAAAACACTGAGAAATTTCAATCATTTCTCAGTGTTTTTGTCCATCCTTTTAAAAGAGGGTTCTTTTATCTTCAAATTAAGAACGAAGCTGTGCCTGTACTTCTTTTTGTAACGTCTCCATGATCTTGTCATTGATCTGGTTGATATCCTGATCCGTCAACGTTTTTTCTGCCGACTGGAATACAACAGTCAACGCAACAGATTTTTTACCAGCTTCCACGTGTTCTCCTTCATAAACGTCAAATACTTCAACGTTCTGGATCACATTTTCCTTACCTAACTTTCCGCATTTTTTGATGCTGTTGATGATCGTTCCCACTCGAACATCTGTATCAACGACCAATGCAAAGTCTCGAGAAATGGAAGGATATTTGGAAATTGGAAGGTATTTTACTTTTCCTGCCGCTTCGTTTAAAAGCACTTCCATATTAAATTCTCCCATCACAGCATCTTTGATATCATATCGTTTTGCCATGTTTGGATGAATCTTTCCAAAGATACCCAGCAGCGTTTTTCCAATATATACTTCAGCACTTTGATATGGGTGGAAATGCTGTGTATCTTTTGTGTTTTCCTTAAAGATGACGCGATGTTCATTGAATCCCAATGTTTCCAATAAAGACTGGATCAATCCTTTGATGGTATAGAAATCAGCAGGTGTTTCCACTTTCTGCCATCTGCTCTTTTGTAAGCTTCCGCTTAATGTCACAGCAAATCGCTCTTCCATACCTTCCTGCGAATAGACGCTGCTGATCTCAAAGAGCGGAACATCCTTTACAAAACGCGCTAAATTATAAGATGTGCTTTCCAATAAGCTAGGCAAAATGCTCGTACGAACATACTTTCTCTCTTCACTCATCGGAGATGCTAATGTGACATGGCTCTTTGCCGGTATGATCGCATCTTCTAATTCCTTTTCACCGATCAACGTATACGTTTCTGCTTCATAGAAGCCTTGATTTGTCAAGATCTCACGCAAACGGCGACGCAGCTGCTGACGTTTTGTCAATGCTCCGACCGTTGCCGGCATCACCGGCATCGTGCTTGGCAGATCATCAAAACCGATCATACGAATGATCTCTTCAGCGATATCTGCTTCCATGCTGATATCTTGGCGATAGGTAGGGATGACCACATGAATCATACGGCCGTTTTGCGTTGGCGCAAAATCCAAACGTGTCAAAACATCCATCATCTGTTCATCGCTGAACGTAGTTCCCAGCAATTGATTGATGCGATCGATATGTACGTCAAATTCTTTCTTTACGATCTGCCAATCTGCTGAATAAACGGTTTCTTCGATACCAGAAGCATCCGCATATTCCTTCAACAGCTGAATGGCGCGGTCCATCGCCATATACGGCGCATTTGGTTCGATACCTTTCTGGTAACGGATGCACGCATCGGTATTCAAATTCAAGCGGCGTGCAGTATTACGGATCGCAACATGATCAAAGATCGCTGCTTCGATCAAAATACCTTTTGTATCATCCAAGATCTTCGAATCATCACCACCCATGATTCCTGCGATCGCAACCGGCTTCTCATTGACAGTGATCATCAGATCTCCCGGTTCAATGTCATATTCCACTTCATCCAACGCCGTATATTTGCAGCACAGATCATCACGAACGATGATTTCTTCTTTTTCCAATCGATTCAGATCAAAAAAGTGTAATGGCTGTCCTGTTTCCAGCATGACTAAGTTGGAAATATCGACAACGTTATTGATCGACTTGATGTTGCTTGCCATCAAGAGCTCTTTCATCCATTTCGGACTTTCCTTGATCGTTATATTGCGAACGATCTTACCGCAGTACAACGGACATTTTTCACTTTGGGAAGCTACCTTTAAATTGGTTTTCTCCCCGCATTTGCTGGCACCTTCATAAGCAGGCAATGTCACTTTGCGATTTAAGACGGCACCTGTTTCTTTCGCCATGGCAAATGCTGCCATGCAGTCACTGCGGTTTGGTGTCAAAGAGACATCCAGGATCTCATCATCCAATCCCAGATATTCCAAAACGTGTGTATCACCAACGAGTGCATCATCACCCAAAATCTCAATACCAGCTTTTTGCTGATCGTTTAAGCTTTTCGCATCGACACCTAACTCCAACAATGAACAGATCATCCCGTTGCTTTCTTGTCCACGGATCACGCTTGCCTTAATTTCTCCGCCTGGAAGAATGGCACCTGGCAGTGATACGATAACTTTTTGTCCAGCGGCAACATTCGGTGCTCCACAGACGATCTGACGCGTATCGCTTCCTACATTGACCTGACATACATGCAGATGATCGCTGTCTGGATGATCGACGCAGCTTTCAACATAACCGATGACCAGATTCGTTGCCTGTGCACCTTTTTCAATGCCTTCTACTTCCAGACCGGCATTTGTGATACGATCAGCGATCTCCTCGATCGTCAGATCACTGACATCCATATATTGACTTAACCATTTTTTTGAGATTAACATTTGTCTAGCCCTCCTATTCGAATTTTGTGAACGTCTTTAAGAAACGAATATCATTCGTATAGAAATGACGAATATCATCAATGCCATACTTTAACATCGCTACACGTTCAGCACCGATACCGAATGCAAATCCGCTCACTTTCTTCGGATCATAACCAGCCATACGCAAGACATTTGGATGTACCATACCTGCACCTAATATTTCGATCCAACCCGTGCCTTTACATGTCGGGCATCCTTTTCCTCCGCACATATGACAAGAGACATCCACTTCTACGCTAGGTTCTGTAAACTGGAAATAGCTTGGACGGAAACGAATGACACGTTTTTCTCCAAACATGCGCTTTGCGACAAATTCCAAAGTTCCTTTCAGATCGCTTAAACGGATGTTTTCACCAACGACCAAACCTTCAACCTGCGTAAACTGATGAGAATGCGTCGCATCATCATCATCACGACGATACACTTTTCCTGGGCAGATGACCTTGATTGGTGTCTGCGGAGCATCCTTTTCCAATACACGCATCTGAATGGCAGTCGTATGCGTACGCAACAAATGTTCCACATCGATATAGAAGGTATCCTGCATATCACGTGCAGGATGATCCTTTGGAATATTTGCACGTTCAAAGTTATAGAAATCCAATTCTACTTCCGGTCCTTCTTCTACGCTATATCCAAGACCGATAAACAGATCTTCAATTTCTTTCTGCACTAACGTCAATGGATGTAAATTACCCAACACTGGTTTTCTTCCATCCAACGTGATATCGATCTTCTCTTTTTGTAAACGATCATTGACCTCTTTTTCTTCCAGAACGATCCGTTTTTCTTCAATCGCAGCAGCGATCGCCTGTTTCAATTCATTCACCTGTTGACCAAATGCCGGACGTTCCTCTTTCGAAAGATCTTTCATCGATTTCATCAAATCCTGGATCGGTCCCTTTTTTCCTAAATAAAGGACACGCAGGTTCTGCAGTTCATTCATGCTTTCGCATGCATCAATGCGGTTTAAACCTTCATTTTTAATGTTCGTTACATTTTCCATATCCATTTCCTTTCTTGCAAAAAAAAAGCACAAGTGCAGGAACGAACATCTATTCGCGGTACCATCCTGCTTCATCTTGCGACACACCTTACTTCTCATGATAACCGAATGAATCGGGAGAGGTTTTCTCTCACTCCCAGGTGAATTCAACAGCTCTGATCCAAGGTGTCTTTCAGTCGGTGAACACCTCTCCCTGCCAATCAGTCGATCTGTTTACTACTCCTGATCTACGTTTTGCGATGTAATTATTATAGTCCTTTAGATAAGGCTTTTCAAGCCTTTTCTTAGGAAGGTGATCAAGCATTTTATCATTAAATAGGTATGTTCTGCCTTTCCTTTATATTTCGTAAAAAGGAAAAGGGGGATTCATGGAAAACATCACATTGAATCCTCCCTCAATCTCAATCACAAAATAAACAGATCCTCTTTTGCCAATACTCGTTTTTCTTCGAGATCCGGTAATTGTCCACCATTCATAAAGATGATCGGTGTCGTTTGATCGATATGATTATCTTTAAATATTTCCTCGTCAAATTGCATGAGCAGTTCGCCTTGTTTGACTTGATCACCTTGATTGACAAACAGTTTGATACCTTCTCCATTCAAATGTACGCTATCAATTCCCAGGTGAATCAACACTTCATCCCCTTTTCTATCTTTTAACCCAATCGCATGTTTTGTTGGGTACAGTGAGATCACCTCTCCATCAAAAGGTGCATATAGATGATTTTCTTCAGGGATGATCGCAAAACCATCTCCCAGTGCTTTGGAAGCAAATGTAGAATCATTTACTTTTTCGATAGAAATCAACATTCCTGTCATAGGTGATTGAAAAACAAAGCCTTTCTCTTTCCCGACAAAAAGAATAGTGGATACAATTCCCGCAAAGATCGCCAGAAGGAATACTACGATTGCATATAAGAAACTACCGCCGATTTCAACACAAGGTAACGTGAATACAGTCGCCATAGAGAAAGCAGTTGCTTTACATCCAAACAACCCGGCTAAACCTCCGGCGAGCGCACCAGAAATAGCCATCGGGATCGCATACTTCTTATTTCTTAACAGATAGGTATATAGGGTTGGTTCAGAAACACCGCCAAAAACAGCTACAACGCTACATGATACAGCAAGACTTCTTTCCTTTTTCCCTTTTGCCACAAAAATTGCTCCTAATGCGATCGCAATATAAGAAATACATGCACACCACCAATAGCCAAATAACGTTGAATAGCCAATTGTATTAAACTCTACTAAGCATAATGCTGTGATTACCCAGTGCATACCACTAATGACCAGATAATTCATTGATACACCGATAAAAATACCGGCAATCACTGGGCTGAAAGAATTGATCGTCTGAAACAGATTTCCTGCAAATTGCCCAAAATAATAAGCAATTGGACCAAAAACAATCGCTGTTAAAGGAACACATACAGCCAAACTCAAAGCAGGATTTAAAATCGTAGAGACAGTCGATGGCATATGGTTTTCTAAAAAATTCCACAACAAAGCATATACATATGTTGCTAAAAGTGCTGGTAATAAAGATGCAGAGTAGTTAAACATCATGACAGGAACCTGGAAGAAATCAACGATATTTCCTGTTTCTGTCAACAAAGCCGCAAAATTTGGTTCCATCAATGTCGCACTGATGCAGGCAGCAATATATGGATTTACATCCAGTTTTTTAGCGGCTGAAAACGCTGCTAAGATTGGCAAGAAATAAAAGACGGCATTCGAAGCTGCATATAGGATGAAATAGGTTGAACTGGACGCATCCATCAGCTGAAATTGTGTAAGTAATATTAAAACACCGCGGATGACAGAGGAGCCGATCAGTGCTGGAATCAAAGGCGTCATGGTTCCAGAGATAAAGTCCAGCAAACTATAACCAATATTTACTTTTTTCTTTTGATGATCTGGAGTAATCTCTGCTTGTCCATTGATCTCACGATAATACTTTTGCACGTCTTGCCCAATAATCACCTGACATTCGTTACCTACAACGTTACATCCTAAGATTCCCTCTAGCGCTTGTATATCTTCTTTTTTTACTAAGGCCATATCTTTTAACTGAAATCGAAGCCTTGTCGCACAATGCGATATTTGATTAATATTTTGATTTCCACCGACGTCTTCAATTATTTTCTTCACATTTTCTTTTATTTGCATCATTATTTATTCCTTTCATTTCTTCAAATTCTCTAAATGAAGCGTAAGATAGATCACTTCATCTTCTGCTATGTCATAGTGATATTCATTCGAGATATACTTTTTGATCGTAGCAGCACACACATACGATTTCTTATAATTCTCTTTAACGAATGAGGATAATTTCTCATCATAGGTCGATTTGATTTTTTCTTTATTTAAAATACGGATGGAAAAGTATTTTAAATGTGTTATGAATCGGGAGTACACATACGTGTTTACCTTTAGCTCGATATTCATGACCCTACGAACGATATTCACTAGATCATCGACGATTTGAATAGATGTCATCGTTTCATCAATGTTATTCGAATTCAGATTGATCAGATGAATCGCGATAAACGCAACCTCGTCATCATTCAAATATACATCATACATCTGGACAAGTTCTTCTTTTGCCTGCATAGCGATCGTAAATTCGCGATGATAAAACATCTTGATTTCGTTTGTTAATGCATTTCTTAGATAGATCCCCTTTGAAAGTCTCTTAACAGTTTCATTCAAGTGATCTGCCAGCAACAATACTGCGTTGATCGGTATATATTGATTGCTTTCACTCTCTTTCTGCTCTTGTTCCAATAAGCGCATCGATAGGTTTATGATAGGTTCTGATATTGTCTCATAGATTCTTCTAACTTCTGAATAAGCATCTTTATCCAATATAAATTTTTTCATGTTTTTGAAGTTGGTTTCATCAACGATCGTATTCGGTTTTGTATGGAAGCCTATACCTTTAGCATCGATGATCATCTCATTGTTTGCTTTATCTAAAGCAATTACCACATTATTATTAAGAACTTGTTTGATATACATATTAAATACTAGCTCCTATAAAATAACCTTCGGTCGTCGCTTCTGTGATGGAAGCCACTTTTTTACAATCTCCTACATAAACAGTATTCGCAACGACCCCAAATAAATCAAATACTTTTTCACTATTTGAATGAAAGCCGAGGGAAAGCACTACTTCATCATGTTCAACTCGCATGAATTCACCATCCTTTTTAATCAAAAGCGCATGTTCTTCCATCTTTACGCATTCACTATTCAATAAAACTCGTATATTAGGGTTTTTTGCAAATTGCTGTAACAAGCTTGTCCGATACAATTCGTTCCCATTCTTTGCAAGCTTTTGATCCCGATCAATAATCGTGACTTTTTTATTTAATTTGGCTAATTCCAACGCGATTTCACATCCGACGCTTCCTCCGCCAAGGATCGTGATGGTATCTTTCGCATATTCAAAACCACGTTCGATAAATGAAATAGCCTGAAAGACATGTTCATTTTCAACGCCAGCTAAATTCAAAGTGTTGGCTTCTGCACCAATTGCAATAATCAGAGAATCAAAATCACGGTTTTCTAAAAAATGTCTATCTACGATCGTATGTAATACAACTTGAATGTCACTTTTTTCCACTTGATTCGTTAAATATGTTAAATATGCCCGCAAATCTTCTTTCAGATAGCCCTTGCTAGCAACAAGAAGTTTTCCGCCAATCTGATCCTTTTGATCCACAAGCATCACCTGATGACCTCGTTCATATGCAGTCAGAGCTGCTTTCAAACCCGCTGGTCCTGCCCCCACTACCAAAACTTTCTTAGGATGCTTTGTTTTTTCCAAAGCGATTGGAACCCTATTTTCGCGATATATTCTAGGATTTACACTGCAACACGTATTGAAATGTTCAGTTGCGATATGATAGCAATTGTTACAACGGATACAAGGAACGACATCTTCTTCCCTTCCTTCTAATACCTTTCTTGGCATGTAAGGATCAGCTACAATGGATCGTCCTAGCAAAACCAAATCACAGATACCTTCCTTTAATACCTTTTCTGCTTCGTGAATATTCATGATCGATCCGCTCAAATTTAAAATTTTGTCTGGAATCGCTGCACGGATCTTTTTTGCTACTTCCTCATTCAGGATGTGTTTTTCAAAAATCGGCGGACACAATTTCACATTACCATCATGATATTCATCCATGCCTGTAATGACATTGATGATGTCATAAGATGCTTTTTCTTCCGTTAAAAAGCGAATCATCTCTTCTAAAGGATAGGTTTCTTTTACCCCTAAGGTAGCACTAATACGAAGTTCCAAAACTACATGTTCCCCTATTGTCTCTCGAATTTTTCGCAAAAGCAGTTTCCCTAATCGGAATCTATTTTCATAACTTCCTCCCCATTCATCCTCACGAAGATTAAAACCAGGTGCCATGAAATGTCCAACGATATTGTCATTCGACATATCTAAAATCAATAAATCGAATCCAAACTTGCTCGCCTTTCTTGCTTTTTCTAATACTTGTTGCAACAAAAGCTCCATCACTTCTTCAGTCATCACTTTTGTATCTCGTGCATACGGTCGTGCAAACGGCAATCCGGAAGGCGTATAAATCGTATTTTGATAAGTGTTTCCCATACCAAACGCAAAACCAGCCAAAGCACCTCTTTGTTTTACTACAGATAAGGATTCTCGCAATGCATCCATCTGGTATTTACTAAATGGATCTGCTCCATTTGCTTCATAGAGCGTACTTCCTCCTGTTCCATGATACATCATCCCGATCATCGCAACACCACCTAAAGACTTATCATAAATTCCGATGCCGCCATAATTTGTACTCGATAAGTGAATATGCGTCGGAACCGTTGACATGGTTGTAGAACATAAACGATTGCTGTAAACGATATTTTTCACTTTCAACGGCGAAAAAACAAATGGGTACTTCTTTTTTCCTTCATTCATCATGATCTCCTCCTCGTTCTAGTAATAAAAAAAGCCCTACACAAAAACATCTTCGTTCTGTGCAGGGTTTTGCTAACAATTCTGTTTGTTATGACAAGCCCATTTGCCTCTTTATTACATTCCTAATGTAACAAAAAATCAAAACTTTGTCAATCTATCTTCGAATGAGGATCGTGTAAAATGATTGCGGAATAATCAAACAAAAAAGTGATAATGTCCTATAA
>CBCTZR010000066.1:0-12267 GCA_965151435.1 uncultured Merdibacter sp.
GGCATATTTTTATGCACCTCTTATATCCATCATTAATCTTAACTTAATGACATTGGTGACTCCCCCCCCCTTTTCTCCATCTTTCTTTTTTTAGTAACTACGCACACCAGATCACTTCTGAAGTTCGCTTATGGTACGCGTCAAGGAAATCCCTAAAGAATCATAAGCATAGGTAAACTGGCTGGGATATCCGTCTTCATCGACGGTCAACGTCGCAATATATTCGTTTTCAGCATCAGAAGCACCTTGGATGGTCCACGTATCACCATTTTTCGTGTATACAGCATCTTCCATATTAGGCATGATCATGAAATAATGCGCTGACATGCGCGTTTCTACACTTGTTTCATATCCGTCACTATAAATAAGCGTCGCATTCTGAAACGGATGGACCAAGGTACATCCGTTCGTTTCATCCACACCGGTCAGTTCTGTTGAGCTGCATATAACATCTTCTTTGGTCCCATCTTCATATACAAAATAAAGTTGAATATTTCCAGTGGCCGTATCCTCTTCTTCTCCAACCTGAACATCTGCTTCTGCCTCTTCCATATATTGATAGTCCTCTGCATACATATGATCGTATGACTGTGTCGAGACATGATAGCTTTTCACTTGATCCAATTGTTCGATGATCTGCACATATTCTTCATAAGAAGCACCCGTATCTTCCCTTACCTGTACTGAGCTGCTACACCCAAATAACAAACACAGGCTGAAACAAACTCCTAATTCTCTCTTTAACAACATATGATCCCCTCATTCATAATAATTTAAGCATAGAAAATCAATCTGAAATATAAAGAGTGAAAAGATGAAGATATGATGAATCTTGCGTGAACATGTACAAAACAGCAGACTGGTAGATTTTCAGGCAGAGAAGAAAAGATTTGCTATAATATTACCAGAGGTGATGATAATGGAAAACATCTTTTGCGAATTTATTATCCTGATCAATGCGATGATCGCACTGCTCGTTTTATTCTTTTTTCTCTCAATTCTATTTTACATGCAGAAGGGAAAGCTTTTGGAAGGGACCGATCGTTCCATTGAAAAGGCAAAAGAACGCATCATGACTGCCACTTCTGTAATCGAGCTGCATTTCTCGCTCAATCAGCTGAAAGCATGGATCGCTGCGCCACGAATTTCCTTATCACCCGTGAAACGAGTGACAACAAAACATAAGATTGCTGCACTTGCTGCTGATGAAGCGCTATGGAACGTTTTAAAAGGCATTGATCTTGCTTGTCTTTCCCTAACGAACGAACAAAAAGAGCAGATCCTGGTCGGGATTGATCTCCATCAAAAGGTCACGAGCGCTAAGCGCATGAACGATCGCATCCTACGGATCGGTTTGGCCTTCGTGCTGCTTTTTCTAATCGTCGTTCTTCTTTATTTTTTTGTGACAGAATGCTTATCATGGAATGTTTTTGATGAATTGCCGTCTTATGCCGCACTTGCCGCTTTGCTCATCTTCTCTTTTTCAGGCTTGTTGCCAGGTTTGCTCTTTCGTTTCCTCTGGATTCGATCAACGATCCTCTATGGCATCTTCTGTCTGCTAGGCTGTGTTAGTTCCATGCTGCTTGCCGCTTGTTTATGTACAGCTTTCTTTCAATCATTTGATCCGCAGTTTTTTCCTATTAGCCATAATGTGCAATATGCATATCTGCTTCTTCTCTTCGCTTATGGATCTATCTTATCGATCACGATGATCCATCATCAAGCACAACATGCACTGTATCGCATCTATCGAGAGAATCAAGAACAAATCGAATCATTGGGCACCAGGCAAACACGGGAAAGTAAAAAAGGATCTCTTCCTGTTCCTAACAGCAATTGATCCCTTTTTGCGTTTCTCTAGTCGGTACATTGTCTCTCTGCGTTTTATATAATCATCATTCAAAACGAAGTTTGGCTGGATCCCATTTCTCTTTCACTTTCTCTTCTTCATCCGGATAACCAAATGCGATCATCCAAAGTGGAAGATATGGTTCTGGAATTTGCATATGCTCTTGTAAATACGTGATGCGATCTTGGTTTGGATAACCACCGAGCCAACAAGACCCGATCCCTAATTCTTTCGCTTCGATCAACATGTTCTGTGTAGCTGCCGCACAATCCTGCTGGCAATAATCGATGCTTGGATTTTTGGAAAGATCGCCACAGACGATGATACCCATAGCAGCATCTTTTAAAAATGACGCATACATGGAGAAATGACTAAGCTGTTCCAGCTTCTCTTTATTTTGTACGACAATAAAATACCAAGGCTGTGCATTACGTGCACTAGGCGCGCTGAATGCCGCCTGTAATATTTTTTTAATCTCTTCCTCTTTTAGAGGATCGTTGCGATAACGACGTATGCTCGTACGTTCAAAAATACTGTTCATATGAAATGATCCCTCACTTAACAAAAGGAGCTATTTCGCTCCTTTTTTCATTATTTCAATACCGCTCCTTCATCTGCAGAAGAAACCAGACGCGCATAACGCTCGAGCCATCCACCTTTTATCTTTGGTTCAGGGGCAACCCATGCTTCTAATCGTTTCTGCATCTCTTCCTCACTGATCTGCAACTGAATCGTTCCGGCATTGATATCGATATCGATCAGTTCGCCTTCCCGGATCACTGCGATCGGTCCTGCACTGGCAGCTTCCGGAGAAACATGACCGATAGCCGCACCTCTGGTGGCACCAGAGAAACGTCCATCCGTGATCAAAGCGACATCTTTATCCAGTTTCATACCGGCTAAAGCACTTGTCGGATTGAGCATTTCACGCATACCCGGTCCACCTTTTGGCCCCTCATAACGAATGACGACCACATCACCCTTGACGATCTTGCCATTGTAGATTGCATCGATCGCTTCTTCTTCACTGTCGAATACACGTGCTGGTCCTGTATGCTTCAACATGGACGGATCGACGGCACTGCGTTTCACCACACATCCTTTCGGTGCGATATTGCCAAATAATACGGCAATTCCTCCAGTTGGTGAATTCGGTGTATCGATATCTTTGATGATATGATGATCCAGATTCTGTACCTTCTCCAGATTTTCTTTGATGCTCTTACCTGTAACGGTCATCAAAGAATCATCGATCAATCCTTTTTTCTGCAGTTCCTTCATCACCGCCTGCACGCCGCCGGCACGATAGAGATCAACGATGTGATCTGGTCCCGCCGGTGCGAGTTTACAGAGATTTGGCGTTGATTGTGAAATTTCATTGATCAACTGTAGATCGATATCTACCTGCGCCTCTTTTGCGATTGCTAATAAATGCAATACCGTATTGGAAGAACAACCTAATGCCATATCGCAAGCTAAACCGTTACGCAACGATTTCGCATTGACGATATCCCGTGGGCGAATGTTCTTCTCCACCATTTCCATGACTGCCATGCCTGCTTTTTTCGCTAACTGCATGCGGCCGGAATACACAGCCGGGATCGTTCCATTTCCTGGCAGGGCAATGCCTAATACCTCACACAGACAGTTCATGGAGTTTGCAGTAAACATACCGGAACAAGAACCACAGCCCGGACAAGCGTTTTGTTCGATATACGTCAATTCCTCTTGATCGATCAATCCCGCTTTCTTTGCGCCAACTGCCTCAAACATCGTCGAAAGACTCATGTCTTTTCCTTTATCCTTGCCTGGCAACATCGCTCCTCCGCTCATGACGACAGCTGGCAGATTGACACGCAAGGCACCCATCAACATACCTGGAACGATTTTATCACAGTTCGGCACGAGCACCAAGCCATCGAATCCATGTGCAGTGGCCATCGTTTCAACGCTGTCCGCAATCAGTTCACGGGAAGCCAATGAGTATTTCATGCCGACATGTCCCATGGCGATGCCATCGCATACGCCGATGGAAGGCACCATGATCGGTGTCCCTCCCGCCATGCGAATACCAGCTTTGACCGCTTCTGTAATCTTATCCAGATGCAGATGTCCCGGAACGATCTCACTGTAAGCAGAAACTACGCCGATCAAAGGACGCGACAGTTCCTCTTCGGTCAATCCTAATGCGTAAAACAAAGATCGCTGCGGTGCACAGGCATCTCCTTTGAGCACTCTGTCACTTGGTCTAGTCATAAGATCACCACTTTACTTTTTCAGCCAGCTCATCATATTACGCAGTTTCTTACCGACTTTTTCACTTGGATGTTCCGCATGTACACGACGCATAGCTAAGAAATGCGCACGTCCGGCAGATTTATTTTCTGTGATCCAATTTCCGGCAAATGTTCCATCCTGGATCTCCTGTAATACTTTCTTCATCTCTTTGCGTGTTTCTTCAGTGATCAAACGCTTACCAGTGATGTAATCACCATATTCTGCAGTATCTGAAATAGAATAACGCATCATTGCGAATCCACCGCTGTTGATCAGATCAACGATCAGTTTCATTTCATGGATACATTCAAAGTATGCCATCTCCGGTTCATAACCAGCTTCTACCAATGTATCAAAACCAGCCTGCATCAATTCACAGACACCGCCACACAAAACAGCCTGCTCACCGAACAAATCAGTTTCTGTCTCTTCTTTGAATGTCGTTTCAATGATACCTGCACGTCCTGCACCGATACCGCTCGCATAAGCTAAAGCATACTCTTTTGCTTTTCCTGATGCATCCTGATGAACAGCGATCAAAGAAGGAACACCTTTTCCTTCCAGATACTGACTACGTACGGTATGTCCTGGACCCTTTGGAGCACACATCGTCACATCGACCCCTTCTGGTGCGACGATCTGATTGAAATGAATTGAGAAACCATGCGCAAACATCAGCATGTTCCCTGCTTCCAGATTCGGTTTGATATCCTTTTCATAGATATCCGGCTGATTTTGATCTGGTGCTAAGATCATGACAACATCGCCTGCTTTTGCTGCATCTGCTGTATCCATAACCTTCAAACCAGCTTCTTCTGCTTTTGTACGGCTCTTTGAACCTGGACGAAGACCAACGACAACATCAATACCGCTGTCATGCAAGTTCAGCGCATGCGCATGTCCCTGACTTCCATAACCGATGATCGCAACTGTTTTCCCCTTCAACAAATCTAAATTACAATCTGAATCATAATATACCTTTACCATTTTAATCTCCTCCTCTTTTTCTGGTAATTTCTATTTATACAAACGCAATTGCGTTAATATACCGTTTCTTTTGATAGCTGCAAAGCAACTCCGCCGGTACGACTGATCTCCTGGATGTGATATTCATGCAATTCCTCGATAAAGTAATTGATGCTATCCGGTGTATCCGTCAATTCAACAATATACGTGCTTCCTTCAATGATCTGGCAACGTCCGCCAAAATCCTCTACCGTATGCATGAAAGCACCGATCTGCTTTTCTTTCGGTTCGCATTTGATCAATACGACCTCACGGATAAACAGCTGTTCCTCTGGGATTTCCATAACATTTTTCACGTCTTCCAGCTTAGCTAGCTGCAGCTTGATCTGATTGATGATCGCTTCATTGCCATGTGTCGTGATCGTAATGCGGGAAAACCGCGGATTTTCTGTTTCACCTACAGCTAAAGAATCAATATTGAAGCCTCGCTGACCAAACAGATTGCTCACACGGGTCAACACACCAAACTGATTCGCTACCAACAGCGATAATACTTTTCTTTCCATGTGCTCACCTCCTAGTTCCCGATGATGATATCTTTCGCGCTCTTTCCTGGCGGAATGATCGGATAGACGCAATCATCTTTATCGATCCAGCAATCTACGATGCAAGGTACATCGCTTGCCAGCGCTTCCTGCATGATCGGTAAGATATCGTGACGTGTCTTGATGCGAAGCCCTTTGCCGCCAAAGGCTTCTGCCAATTTCACATAATCCGTCTGACGATCGATCGTCGTCTGCGAATACCGATGTTCATAGAATAATGTCTGCCACTGACGTACCATACCTAGCACGTGGTTATTGAAGATCAATACGACGATCGGCAGCTTCTGTGTGACAGCCGTCGCCATCTCATTCATGTTCATATGGAAACTTCCATCACCGCTGACCAGGATGACCGGACGATTTGGATTGGCGATCTTCGTACCGATCGCCGCCCCTAAGCCAAAGCCCATCGTTCCCAAACCGCAAGAGCTGATGAAACTGCGCGGACGGGAGAACTGATAATACTGTGCCATGATCATCTGATGCTGACCAACATCCGTTACGATGATCGCATCCTCGCCGACAATCTTATGCAGCGTCAATGCCAGATCTCTTGGATCGACCCCATCGCCTGCTTTTGGTTTTGGCAGCCCGATCTTCGTCTTGAAATCTTTCAACGTCTTTGTCCATTCACTGTGCTTTGTCGTCGGCATGACAGCGATCATATGTTTTAAGATGTAGCGTGCATCACCAACGATGGAAATATCGGAACGCACGTTTTTAGAAATTTCAGAAGCATCGATATCAAAATGAATGATCTTTGCCTCCTTACCAAATTCTTCACGATTACCAGCAACACGATCGGAAAAACGAGCACCGATCGCAATGATCAGATCCGCGTTCAGCGTCGCATAATTGGCAACCGGCGTTCCATGCATACCAACCATGCCCAGATAAAGGTCATAGTCATAAGGAACTGAAGACAATCCCATCATGGAAGTACAGATCGGAATATCCATCTGTTTGGAAAATTTCAATAATTCTCTCGTCGCATTCGCGCTGATGATTCCCCCGCCCGCATAGATCAGCGGTCGTTTTGCCGTCTTGATGACTTCCATCGCATTGGCAAATTCGGTCTCATCCACTTTTGGAAGCTTACGAATGCGGAATTTCGGCAACGGTACATATTCGGTAACTGCCGCTGTCACATCTTTTGGAATATCGATCAGCACCGGTCCCTTACGTCCGGAATTGGCGATGATAAATGCTTTGCGAACGGTAGCGGCCAGATCTTCTACATTCTGTACAATAAAATTATGTTTTGTGATCGGCATCGTGATCCCGGCGATATTGACTTCCTGAAAGGAATCCCTTCCGATCAGGTCATTGGATACATTACCCGTAATCGCAACCACTGGAACGCTATCCATATATGCAGTCGCAATACCCGTTACCAGATTGGTAGCGCCCGGGCCGCTGGTTGCTAAACAAACCCCGGTTTTTCCCGTGCTGCGCGCATAGCCATCAGCAGCATGCGCAGCACCTTGTTCATGTGATGTCAAGATATGGCGAATGTCATTTTGGCGTTCATAAAGCGCATCGTAAATATTTAATACGGAACCACCAGGATAACCAAAAATCGTATCAACGCCCTGATCGATCAACGCCTGTATCAGTATTTGTGAACCATTCATTTTCATACGGCTCTTCCTCCCCTATTCTAATGTGATCTCATAGCCATTTTCTTCTAACATAGCGATCATCTTTGCGCCATGTTCTTTACTGCTGACTTCTACGCCGATATGGATGATCGTCTCATTCAGATTGAGATCAGCCTGAATGCGATCGTAACGAACTTCGATGATGTTTGCGTTTGCTTCGTGTAAAATGTGCGCCATCTTTTCTAATGATCCTGGCACATCCAGCATCGGTGTCTTGAACTTCATGTTACGTCCTCGTGTCACCAAACCTTTTTCAACCACTTTATGGATGAATGACACGTCAATGTTTCCTCCGGAAAGCACGCAAACGACGCGTTTTCCTTCTACATCGATCTTATGATTGAGCACTGCTGCTAAGGAACAAGCGCCCGCTGGTTCCACGACTTGTTTTTCTCTTTCCAGCAACAACAAGATCGTTGAAGCGATCTCATCATCACTGACCGTCACCATCTCATCGACATTTTCCTGAATCAATTTGACCGTCAATTCTCCCGGGTTCATGACTGCAATACCATCTGCGATCGTATTTACGCTCGATGTTGCACAATGCTTTCCTTTTTTAAAGGACTGAACGATTGCGTCCGCTCCTTCCGCCTGCACACCGACGATCTTGATGCGTGGATTGATCTGTTTTGCATAAAAACTGATGCCCGATAACAAGCCACCGCCTCCAGCAGGAACGACGATCACATCGGCATTGGGTAAATCGTGCAAGATTTCATAAGCGATCGTCCCCTGACCGGCGATGACATCCTCATCGTCAAATGGATGAATGAAGACAGCGTTTTTCTCTTCTTGGATTCGTTTGGCCTCTTCATAACACTCATCATAATTATCACCTGCTAGCACGACTTCTGCGCCATATCCCTGGGTAGCGCTCACCTTGGCAATCGGTGTACTCTTAGGCATGACGATCGTGGCTTGCATGCCAAGCTGTGCGCTTGCAAAGCTCACGCCTTGCGCATGGTTTCCTGCACTGCTGGCAATCACGCGCTCACATCCACCTCTCTCCTTTAGTAAAGCAAGTTTATTATAAGCCCCTCTTACTTTGAATGAACCTGTTTTCTGACGGTTTTCACATTTCAGATATAGCTCACATCCGCTCATATTCGAAAACGTCTGTGAACTGCTCACATGGATATTGTGGATCTTCCCCTGCAGCCGCTTCGCCGCAGCTTCAACATCTCTACTTTCCATAACATTCCTCCTATACCTTTAAGCAAAAAAGCAGCTCATCGAATTGATAGCTGCTTTTCTTTCATTCCCTCGATGCCCTCGTCAAAATGACAAAAGAATCTGTTATCGGAGAACCATACGGTTTCTTGAAAGAAAAACAGACTGACTAAGGACTAGAATAATAATAATGACTGCTACGATTATCATCACTTTGTCCACTTCCTTTCAATCCCGTGGTTCCACGGTGTTGCCCTTAGTTTAAATCTTTTTGGAAGACATGTCAATATATTTCAATGAAATTTTCAGAAAATATTTGCATTTCTTTCAAACAATTTGTAAACGCTACATAATCTCGATTTTTCCTGTTTATTCTTTAGAATCCAAGGCTTCCCTTCTTTTCAAATGTACTTCTTTTTTATATAATGAGTGGAAGGAAAGGGATGACATTATGTATCAGGAATTTTCCCAATTAATTGTATACCGCAACTATCCTGCGCACAGCATTCTGCGCGAACTGTGTTCCATTTATTATGACTTTGACAAAAATCAAGCATCGCATACACAACTGATCGATCGTGTCCACACACAAATCAAAGCGCTGCTCGATCTGTCAACGACACTTGGATTTGATGGCAATCTGTGGCATTGTTATTTAACCTGGCTATTGTTAACGAATGAAAACTCATTCACATTGACCAGTGAAAAGCGAGAAGTACAAGGCGGCTCAATTCAACAGCTCGTCTTACACGACCTCAAAATTTTCCACCAGCTGTTCGACTATGATTTTGATCCTCTGCAAAAAGCCTTGCACACGGATTGTTTTACGATCATCACACATTACCAAGCGATCGATAAACCTTCACGAATGTGCGATCTGCACGCTTCTTCCATCATTCGTAGCGTTTGCCAACAATTGGCTGCTGCCGATGATGCCCAAGGAATGTTCCAGGTGCTCACTTCTTTCTATCAACAGTATGGCATCGGTATGTTTGCCATGAATCGCGCGTTCCGCTTTGAACGCGACAAGGAAGGCGATCTGCGCTTTTTGCCGATTCGTAACATGGATAGCGTCGTTTTGGATGATCTGATCGGCTATCAGTTACAAAAAGATCTGCTCGTTGAAAACACGAAAGCCTTCGTCGAAGGGCGAAATGCCAATAACGTACTGTTATACGGTGATAGCGGAACTGGTAAATCCACCAGCATCAAAGCGATCGTCAACGCATTCTATGAACAGGGACTGCGCATGGTGGAGATCTATAAGCACCAATTCCGTGATCTCTCTGATCTGATCGCACGCTTGAAGAAACGCAATTATCGATTTATCATCTATATGGATGACCTATCTTTTGAAGATTTTGAAACGGAATACAAGTTTCTCAAAGCAGTCATAGAAGGCGGTGTGGAAACAAGGCCAGACAACATCTTGATCTATGCGACCAGCAATCGCCGTCACCTTATCAAAGAGACGTGGGGCGATCGCAGTGATATGAGTGAAGATGAACTGCACCACAGTGATACGATCCAGGAGAAGTTAAGCCTGGCTGCTCGTTTTGGTCTCTCCATCTGCTATGAAAAACCAAATCAGAAAAATTATTATAACATCGTCCTGCAATTGGCGAAACGCTATCCGGAGATCACATTGAGCGAAGAGGAATTGATCGCTGAAGCACGTAAATGGGAACTCAGCCATGGCGGCATGAGCGGACGTGCAGCACAGCAGCTCATCTACGACCTCAGCGGCAAAGCGATGACGCAGCGATGGAAACAAGATTCGAAGTGCTGATCGGCACTTCTTTTTTATTGCATTTTTTATCAGAAGTGACTATAATCTAATTTGTTTACAAGTAAACTATTAAAGGAGGCATGCTATGTTACCAACCGTGGAATCACTGTTACATTCCTGCAATCAGATTCGTAAGGCGCATGCGACCTTATTGAATGAACGAATGAAAGAGGAAGGCTTATCACCAAATGAATTTTCGATCTTGATCATCCTATCCAATAACCCACACATCACGACGGCCACACAATTATGTGTCTTGTTAGATGTGTCAAAAGGATTGGTGAGCCGCAATGTCGAACATCTGTGTAAACGCGGGATCCTCACCTGCCAAAGCGATGAAAATGATCGCAGAGTGACGCATCTTCGCTTAAGTGAAAATGCACAGGGACTGTTAACGCGCTTAAAAAAAGAGAGTGATGCGATTAACCGATCCGTCTTGGCCGATTTCAGCGAAGAAGAGATCCAACAAGTGTCACTGATGATTCAAAAGATCACACAACGCTTTCAAAAGGAGGCATCTAAATGAAATTAAAAATGTCAAAAGAAGTCGATCTCGGCAATGAACCGATCGGAAAACTGCTGTTGATCCTGGCTCTTCCAGCAATCACCTCACAGCTTGTCAACGCGTTATACAATATGGTTGACCGTATGTACATCGGACACATCGAAAATATCGGATCAATTGCCTTGACCGGTGTCGGTGTTTGTTTCCCGATCATCATGATCGTCTCAGCATTCGCTTATCTGCTCGGTATGGGCGGTGCTCCCCGCGCCAGCATCTACATGGGTAAAAAGAAAAACGAAGAAGCAGAGAAAATCTTAGGCAACTGCTTTTCCGCTCTCGTAATCGTCGCGATCATCTTAACGATCGTCGTTCTTCTCTTCAAAGAACCGCTGTTGTATCTGTTTGGTGCCAGCAGTCAAACGATTTCCTATGCGAGCGATTATATTGCCATCTATGCGATCGGCACTATCTTCGTCCAGCTGACCCTTGGTATGAATGCATTTATCTCTGCCCAAGGATTTTCCACGATCAGCATGTTAACGGTCATCATCGGTGCCCTCACCAACATCATACTGGATCCGATCTTGATCTTCGTCTTTCACATGGACGTACGCGGGGCAGCGCTAGCTACCATCTTATCACAGGCGATCAGCGCTTTGTGGGCCATTCGCTTTTTATGCGGCAAACAAGCGATCTTACGTCTGAAGAAAGAGAATCTGCGGATTCAAAAGAAGGTATTGATGCCCTGCATCGCACTAGGGATTTCTCCTTTTGCCATGCAGTCGACAGAAAGCTTGCTCGTTTTATGTTTTAATTCCTCCTTGCTTTATTATGGTGGAGACCTAGCAGTCGGCGCTATGACGATTCTGTCCAGCATCATGCAATTTGCCATGTTACCGCTTCAAGGATTGACGCAAGGCGGACAGCCGATCATCAGCTATAACTATGGTGCAAATAAGCCCCAGCGCATCAAAAAAGCGTTCTTCCTTCAAGCGCTCGTCTGCTTCTCTTACACCACATGCATATGGCTGGCCGTCCTATTTGTCCCGCAGATTTTTGTTGCTATCTTTACCAATGATCCAACCTTGACACAAATGAGTGTATGGGCTCTTCGCATTTATATGGCAGGCATCTTGTTGATGGGATTACAAACTTCTTGCCAACAGACATTCATCGCTTTTGGCAATTCAAAGATCAGTGCATTTTTAGCTATCTATCGTAAGATCCTAGTCTTGATTCCATTGATCTATCTGTTGCCGCATCTGTTGAATGATCCCGTATTCGCCATCTTCTTGGCGGAACCGATCGCCGATACGATCGCTGTCGCCACAACCGTCACCTTATTTACCATCAACTTTAGAAAACTGATGAAACAGATGTGTTCCTGAATAGAGTAGAGGGAAACTAACAAGTTTCGCCCCTCTCGTTGCACCGTACGTACG